>DATNCF010000334.1:0-10043 GCA_035571675.1 Burkholderiales bacterium
GAAGGCGCGGGTGCCGTTCGAGTATTTTTGCCAGCAGCGCCCAGTAGCCCATGGGAAACAGCGTGATCGGCACGCCGTGCTTCTCGGCTTCGCCCCACAGCCAGTGGCGCTCGCCCGTTCCCTCGCCTTCCGCCAGCCACGGCGACGTATCGCTGAATACAAGGCGCACGCCCAGCATGCCCGGCTGCTCTCTCCATTTTGCAATGAGTGCGCGGTTGGCTGAATCTTCCATGCCTATGCGGCCCATGATGGCGAAGCGATTCGGATAGCGTCGGACAGCGTCTAAAGCCAGATCGTTCCGCTCGCCTTCCCACGACGGCGGCACGATGATGGCGCGATGCACGCCGGCCGCGTCCATGTGGCCGAGCACCTCTTCGGCCGTCCACGGCTCGGCGCGCTGCACGTGCGTGTTGCGCCCGCCCGCGCCGGCCTTGGGCCAGGGGCGCTCGGGCGTGTCGGCGGCCCAGATGTGCACCTGCGAATCGACGATCAGCACGCGCGACTCCTGATCAGCGCCGCCCGGTCAAAAGCGCGATGGTGTCGTCCACCGCTGCATCCGCCCACGCGCAAAGCGTTTGCGAGAGACTGGTCGGGATCGCCCGCGCCGAAGGCCAGCATGCGCTCCACGCGCTCGGGCGTGGGCGCCACCAGCGGCAACCCATCGCCCCAGCCGCGCGCCGCGTAGGCTTCGAGCAGCGCCTCGGGAGAAGCGTCCCCAACCTCGACAAAGGTGTCCATTTCTCCCATCAGGATGGCCCTTCCACGTAGCGCGGAGCCCTACCCCTTCCCGCGGAGCGGGAAGCCTCGTTATACCTACTGCTTAATCACCGCTCGTTAAAAACTTACTTGAACCGAATCATTCCTTTGGAAGCTTCATCAGGTTGGCTATGTTATTGCGCTGAATAGCAGTAGAGCCCCCGATAATCGGCCCCACCAGCACATCACGCACATAGCGCTCCATGTTGAATCCCTGCGCATAGCCATAAGCCCCCATCACATACTGCTGGCACGCCAGCACAATCTCCTTGGCGTTCTCGGTGATGAAGAGTTTGGCCATGGACGTGGCCACGGCGCTGGGCTGGCGGTTTTCCACCAGCGCGGCGGCGTGGCGCAGCATGAGCCGGCAGGCCTGCAGCTTGGTTTGCACGTCGGAGAGCACGTGGCGCACGGCCTGGTGGCCGCAGATGCGCTTGCCGCCCTGCACGCGCTGCTGGCTGTAGGCCCAGGCCTCGGCCACCGCGGCCTCGGCCTGCCCGAGGGCGATGGCCGAGGGGCTGAGCTTTTCGATTTCCAGCGCCGGGCCGGCCAGGATGTTCCAGGCGTTGTTCCAGCCGGCCTCGCCCTGCACCACGTTCTCGAACGGGATCTCCACGTCCTGGAACTGCACGTCGTTGGTCGAAGAGCCGTGCGCGCCCATGACCGGGATGCGCGTGATGGTCAGGCCCTTTGAATTAGTGGGGATGATGAGGAAACTGAGGTTCTTGCGCTTGGCCTCGGGCGGCCCCGAGCGCACCAGGGTGTAGATGTAGTCGGCCACGTCGGCGCCGCTGGTCCAGCGCTTGGAGCCGTTGACGATGACGCGGTCGCCTTTTCTCTCAGCACGCGTCTTGACGTTGGCAAGGTCGGCGCCCACGTCGGGCTCCGACAGGCCATAGGCGAACAGGATTTCACCCGTGAGCAGGCCGGGCAGCAGGCGCTTTTTCTGCTCCTCGGTGCCCGATTCGGAAATGTTCAGGCCGCCGTAGCCCGCGCTCATGTTGTAGATGGCCGACAGCGCGATGCTGCAGCGGGTGAGTTCCTCCAGCACCACCGTCATGGCGACAACGTTGCGGCCGAGGCCGCCGTACTCCTCGGGCACGCACAGACCGGAAAAGCCCAGCTTGCCCAGCTTCACGCTCATTTCGCGCGGGATGGTGTCCTGCGCCTCCCACTGCTGGATGGCGCTGTCGGGACATTCGCGCGCGATGAAGCGGCGCAGGGTGTCGCGGATGGCGAGGATGTCCTCGGATTCCTGAAAATCCACGTGATGCTGTTCCTTCTTTACTAAATCAACTTTGCGCCGAAGTGGGGGATATACAAGGGGGCGTGCCCCCTTGTTCAAAACACCAATTCAGATGTAGCGGTGAGTGGTGTCCTGCTGCGGGTTGCGTGGCGAGCTTTGCTCGGGAATGCGGCGGATGGCAGCGTGCAGGATGGCGATGGCCCGTGCAGTCACCATGGCGGGATCGGCATCTGGGGCATGTGCCATGGCTTGGTAAAACTGCTGGGGGCCCCCGCCTTCGGCGGGGGGTGTTTGGGGTTTGTCGCTCATGTTCGCTCCTTTTTTGATTTGTTACTTGATTGGCTAACTGATGTGGGGGATAAACAAGGGGGTCATGCCCCCTTGTTAGAAGATCTCTCAGTTCACGATCTTTTTGCTGCGTAATTCGTCAATGCGCGCCGCGTCGAGCTTGAGCACGTTGGCCAGGATGTTGACGGTGTGCTCGCCCACGCCCGGCGGCGCGGTGTAGTCCTTTACCGGCGTGGCCGACAGGCGGACCGGGTTGGTGCCGAAGGCCATGCGCCCGGTGACGGGGTGGGGCACTTCCACGGAGTTGACGCGGTGCTTCACCTGCGGATCCTCGTACACTTCATTGACGGCGTAGATGGGCGCGCAGGGCACGGTGTGCTCTTCCATCAGGTCAATGAGGGGCAGGCGCTTGCGCTTGGTGAACTCCGGCTCGAGCAGCGCCGCCAGTTCGGCGCGATGGTCCACGCGCTCCTGGTTGCTGGCGAAACGCGGGTCCGCGGCGATGTCCGGGCGTTCCAGGGCCGTGCACATGCGCGTGAAAATGTCGTTGCTGGGCGTGGAGAGGGTGATGGGGCCGTCGGCGCACTCGTAGACCCCCGAGGGTGCGCTGGTGGGCGCGGCATTGCCCTGGCGCGGCTGCACCACGCCGTTGGATAGGTAATTGACCTGCGCCACGCAGGTGGCCGAAATGGTCGAGTCGAGCAGCGCGAGGTCGATGTGCTGGCCCTCGCCCGACACGCGGTCGCGGTGATGCAGCGCGGTGAGGATGGCGCCGTAGGCATACAGGCCGCAGATGAAATCGGTAATGGGCACACCCACGCGCATGGGCCCGGCGCCCGGCTTGCCGTCGGGATGGCCGGTGACGCTCATCAGGCCGCTCATGGCCTGGAAAATCGGATCGAAGCCGGCGCGCGGCGCATAGGGTCCGGTCTGGCCGAAGCCGGTGATGGAGCAGTACACCAGCTTGCGGTTGACCTTTTTCAGGCTCTCATAGTCCAGGCCGTAACGCGCGAGGTCGCCGGCCTTGTAATTCTCGATCAGCACGTCGGCCCAGGCCGCGAGACTGCGCACCAGGTCCTGCCCTTCGGGCTGTGACAGGTCGATGGCGATGGACTTCTTGTTGCGGTTCGAGCACATGTACATGGGCGCGAACTGGCTGGGCTTGCCGTTCTTGTCCTTCATGATGGCGCCGCCCAAGCGGCGCGAGTCGTCGCCCGCGCCGGGCTTTTCAACCTTGATCACTTCGGCGCCGAAATCCCCCAGCAACTGCCCGGCCACGGGCCCGGCGAGGATGCGCGACAAGTCCAGGACCCGCACGCCGGCAAGCGCTTTTGTTTCTGCAACCATTCGTACCCCGACAAAAGTAACTCGAACAAGGGGACACAGTCCCCTTGTATCCCCGACTTCAGAGAAGACACCGTTCCCGAAGCGCAATCCGCGAAGCATAGTCCTCCTCGCGCTGGCGTGCAGGCCTCGCCCAAAAAGTTACAATGGAAGCGTTCACATAGCGGACTCCAGCATCTGCATGGCCACCCAACCCGATATCGAAGCCGCCCGCCGCCTGGCCGACGACCTGGCGAAGAACCTCGCGCAGGTCGAGGGCGACGGGCCCAAGCTGCAGGAGCTGCGCACCGAGGTGGAAAGCCTGCGCAAGCTGCTGTCGCAGGGACAGCCGCATTCAGCCACCGCCGATCGCCTGAAGGGCATCGAGACGGCCTTCGAGCGCGCCAGCGCGGAAGTCGTGACCGACAGCTTCACGCTCGGGAATTACCTGGCCGAGATCGGCCGCATTCTCGGCATTCGGTAGGCATGGTGGCTGAGGACAACGGCGTGCAGGGTGGCGCCGGAGAAGCCCTGCGTACTTCAGGCGACGTAGGAGCCCCGCGTGCCCCCGGCGCCGGAGAAGCACTGCGCGCTTCGAGCGCCCCCGAAGTGAAGGTCGAGGACATGTTCCTCGCGGGCCCCGACGGCGTGCAGCTCGCCGCCACGCTTTACCAGCCGCCCGAGGGCCGCTCCAACGGCATCGCGCTGCAGATCAATTCGTCCATGGCCACGCCGCGCCAGTATTACCGCGCCTTCGCCACCCACCTGGCGGGGCGCGGCTTCGTCGTGCTCACCTACGATTACCGCGGCATCGGCGGCAGTACCTATGACATTCCGCCGCCGCCGGCGCGCCCCGCCGCGGTATGGGCCTCGGTCGACCAGACCACGGCCGCCGACTATCTTGCCCGGCGTTTTGCCGGCCACACGCCCATGCTGCTGGGTCACTCCATGGGCGGCCAGATCCTGGGGCTGTGCCGGCGCGCCGGCGAATGGCGCGCCTTCCTGCTGGTCGCCACTTCGCATGGCTGGTGGAAAAAGTGGCCGGTCAATCGGCTGCGCATGTGGTTCCGCGCTTTCGTGCTGCCGCCCCTGCTGCGCGTGGCGCCCGGCCTGCGCAGGCGCCTGGAGGAGCAGTCCAACATGCCCTACGCGCTGGCCATGGAAATGAGCTACTACCTGCGCACCCGGGATTTCTTCGTCGACGAGCGGGACCGCCCGGTCCGGCCGTACAACGACGCCATCCGCGCGCCGCTGCGTCACATCGTGCTCTCGGACGACGACGTGGTGCTGCCGGGCAGCGACATCGACGTGCCCTACATGTACCCCAACGCCAGGTTCTTCCGCGATTTCAGGACGCCCGCATCCTACGGCACCGACAAGGTGAACCACTTCGGATTTTTCCGTCGTTCCATGCCGGTGGCGGCCTGGGACGACGCTGCCGACTGGCTGCTGTCCCACAAGCCCAAGGGCTGAGCGCTGCTATCGGGCCGGTGCCGTTGCGGAATCAGCCGGTGCACGCGACTCCAACTCGGCGGCACGCGCCGTGAACTCCCGCGCCACGCAAATCAGGATCGCGCGCTCCTGCTCGAGCGGCGTGGTCTGCCCGTCGGGCGGCTTGGCATGGGCGCGCCCCTCGGCTGTGCAGCGCGCATTGCGCGCCTCGTCCCAGCGGCGCTCGTCCTCGCGCAATTGCGCCAGCGCCCCGGCGTCGCCGGCCAGATGATCGACGAGGCGCTGCCGGGCAACCTCCTCGCGTTTCTCCGGCAACACCAGCTCGTACTTCGAGCATTGGATCAGCGCCTCGCGGTCGGGCGCGCTGTCCATGCAGCCGGCCATGGCGTGCAAGGGCATGGCCACGGCCGCGCCGGCGGCCAGGGCCATCGCGCGCCTCATGCGTTTTTCAGATGGGCGCGAAAGAATTGCCCGACCTGCCGGCGCGCATCGGCCCAGACCTCGGCATGGCCGCGGGAGCACCGCTGCTTCTCGGTCCCAATCCACTGCAATCGTGAGCCATGACAACGGCGGGGAATGGGCCGGCGCCGTCCGGACGCAACAGGACGGCGGGGAGTTGCACTCCATCGGGCGCGGCAATCGAAAGGGCGGACTCCGTGGCAGCCAAAGCGCCACGCAGGAACAGCGCGAAAATGATCCCGCTCCAGACACCGCGCCTAAG
This sequence comes from Burkholderiales bacterium, assembly GCA_035571675.1. GTDB lineage: Bacteria > Pseudomonadota > Gammaproteobacteria > Burkholderiales > SG8-39 > CAIYPG01. The sequence goes on from DATNCF010000334.1 coordinate 5,787, forward strand.
AGACATGTTTTCCCTCGCCTTCAACCGAATTCCCGAGCATGAATTATGACAAACCGGGCTTCAGGACACCACGGGGCCCGATAGCGGAACGGGCTCGAATCGCATAGCATTTGACTTGTTGGATTCGCGGTCCTGACTTATGTGTTGGCGGAGGCGGGCTTGGAAGAACATCCGGATTGGCGGAACAGGGGCGTGCGCGTGGTGCGCGGCGACGAACTGGACATCAACACTCCGCAGACTCCCGGCATGAACCGCGCCGCCGCCATCACGCACGCCCGCGCCGGGGCCGAGAAGCTCTGGGCCGGCACCGTGGTCATCCACCCCAAGGCCAAGACCGGCGCGCACCACCATGGCCCGGTGGAAAGCGTGATCTACGTGGTGAGCGGGCGCGCGCGCATGCGCTGGGGCGACCAACTGGAGTTCACGGCCGAGGCCGGACCGGGCGACTTCATCTATGTGCCGCCCTACGTGCCCCACCAGGTAATCAACGCCAACGACAACGAGCCGCTATCCTGCGTGCTGGTGCGCAGCGGCCAGGACCCGGTGGTGGTCAACCTGGACATCCCGGTGGTGGAGAAGCCCGAAGAGGTGCACTGGGTAGACAACATCCACCCGCCGCCCAAGACCTGATTCCGAAAATCCCGCCCGCGGCGGGATTTTCGTGAGGCGTGCTTACCGATTCACCCTAATTCGATCAGCAGGTCCTTGGCCGCCACGCGATCGCCCGGCTTGACGTGCAGCACCTTCACCACTGCATCCCTGTCCGCATGCAGCATGGTCTCCATCTTCATGGCTTCCAGCGACACCAGCGCCTCGCCCTTGGAAACCCGCTGCCCGACCTGCACCGCCAGCGTGACAATGGTCCCCGGCATGGGCGCGCCCACGTGGTTGGCGTTTTTCTCGTCAATCTTGGGGTGCTTGGTCACCGAGCCCGCCATGCCCGCCTTGGGCACCCGCACCGGCCGGCCCTGGCCGTTCAGCTCGTAGAACAGCCGGCAATAGCCTTCCTCGTCGGGCTCGGACAGGCCCTGCAGGCGCAGAACCAAGGTTTTCCCGCGCTCGATTTCAAGCAATACCTCTTCCCCGATCCTGAGCCCGTTGAAGAACACCGGCGTCGGGATCACGCTGACGTCGCCGAACTTCGCCCGGTGTTCGGCGTACTCGCGGAACTCCTTGGGGTACATGAGATACGAGGCGAGGTCGACGTCGTTGATCCGGGTCTTGGTGGCGGCGGCAGCCTCGCTGCGCTTGGCTTCAAGGTCCACGGGCGCCAAAAATTTCCCGGCCCGGCCTTCCAGCGGCTTGCCGCCTTTCAGGACCTTCCTGGTCATCCCCTCCGGAAAACCATCGGCGGGAAAGCCGATCTCGCCGCGGAACAATGAAACCACCGAATTGGGGAAAGCGACTTCGACCTTGGGATCGGCCACCTCCTCGGGCGTAAGGCCGTTGGCCACCATGTACAGCGCCATGTCGCCGACCACCTTGGAGGTGGGCGTCACCTTGACGATGTCGCCGAACAGCAGGTTCACTTGCGCATAGGCCTTCTCCACCTCGGGCCAGCGGTGCTCCAGGCCGATGGCGCGCGCCTGCTCGCGCAGGTTGGTGAACTGCCCGCCGGGCATTTCGTGCTGGTACACGCCCTGTGTGCCGGCGCGCATGTCGGCCTCGAAGGGCGCGTAGTAGCGCCGCACGCCTTCCCAGTAGTGGGAAAGCTGGCGCAGGTGCTCGAGGTTCACGCCCGAGTCGCGCTCGGAGCCCGCCACGGCCGCGGCAATCGACCCGAGGTTGGGCTGCGAGGTGAGGCCGCTCATGGCGTCGAGCGCGCCGTCGGCGGCGTCCACGCCCGCCTCCACCGCCGCCAGCACGCTGGCCGCCGAGATGCCGCTGGTGTCGTGGGTGTGGAAGTGAATGGGCAGGCCCACCTCTTCCTTCAGCGCCTTGACCAGCGCCGCGGCGGCGCGCGGCCGGCACACGCCGGCCATGTCCTTGATGCCCAGCACGTGTGCCCCGGCCTTTTCCATCTGCCTGGCGAGGTCGACGTAGTACTTGAGGTTGTACTTGGGCCGCGCGCTGTCGAAAATGTCCCCGGTGTAGCACACCGCCGCCTCGAGCACGGCGCCCGATTCCAGCACCGCGTCCATGGCGACGCGCATGTTCTCCACCCAGTTGAGCGAGTCGAACACGCGGAACACGTCCACCCCGTTCTTCGCCGCCTGCTGCACGAAGTACTTCACCACGTTGTCGGGGTAGTTGGTGTAGCCCACCGCGTTCGACGCCCGCAGCAGCATCTGGAACAGGATGTTGGGGACGCGCTGGCGCAACTGCGCCAGGCGCTGCCACGGGTCCTCGCGCAGGAAGCGCATGGCCACGTCGAAGGTGGCCCCGCCCCAGCATTCCAGCGAGAACAGCTCGGGCGCCATGTGCGCGTAGTAGGGCGCGATGTCCAGCATGTCGTAGGTGCGCATGCGCGTGGCGAACAGCGACTGGTGCGCGTCGCGCAGCGTGGTGTCGGTGAGCAGGATGCGCTTTTGCTCCTTCATCCACTGCGCGAACCTGGCCGGGCCGAGCTCCTTCAGCTTGTCGCGCGAACCCTTGGGCGGATCGCCCGCGAGGTTGAAGTGCGGCCGGTGCGGGTGCGCCGGCGCGCCCTTGGGCGGCTCGCGCCCCTTCATCTCCGGGTTGCCGTTCACGGTCACGTCGCCGATGAACTCCAGCAGCTTGGTGGCGCGGTCCAGGCGCTGCTTGAACTGGAACAGCTCCGGGGTCTCGTCGATGAAGCGCGTGGTGCACTCGCCGGAGCGGAACAGCGGGTTGGCGATGACGTTTTCCAGGAACTGCAGGTTGGTGGCGATGCCGCGCACGCGGAACTCGCGCAGCGCGCGGTCCATGCGGTGGGCCGCCTCGTCGGGCGAATGGCCCCAGGCCGTGACCTTGACCAGCAGCGAGTCGTAGAAGGGCGTGATCACCGCGCCCGAATAGGCCGTGCCCGCGTCGAGGCGGATGCCGAAACCGGCGGCGCTGCGGTAGGCCGACAGGCGCCCGTAGTCGGGCGTGAAGCCGTTCTCGGGGTCCTCGGTGGTGACGCGGCACTGCACGGCGTGGCCATTGAGGCGGATGTCGTCCTGGCCCGGCAGGTAGGAGTCCCCGGCCCCGATGGCGGAGCCTTCGCTGATGCGGATCTGCGCCTTCACCACGTCCACGCCGGTCACTTCCTCGGTCACGGTGTGCTCGACCTGGATGCGCGGGTTGACCTCGATGAAGTAGAACTCGCCCGAATCGGCGTCCATGAGGAACTCGACCGTGCCGGCATGAGTGTAGTTGGCGGCGTGTGAAAGCTTGAGCGCCGAGGCGCACAACTGCGCGCGGCGCTTCTCGTCGAGGTAGGGCGCGGGAGCGCGCTCCACCACCTTCTGGTTGCGCCGCTGCACCGAGCAGTCGCGCTCGAACAGGTGCACGAGGTTGCCGTGCTGGTCGCCGAGCACCTGCACCTCGACGTGGCGCGCGCGGCGCACCAGCTTTTCCAGGTACACCTCGTCGTTGCCGAAGGCCGACAGCGCCTCGCGCCGCGCCACCTCGATGTGGCCGGCGAGGTCGGCCTCCGATTCCACCACGCGCATGCCGCGCCCGCCCCCGCCCCAGCTCGCCTTGAGCATGAGCGGATAGCCCACCTTGGCCGCCTCGGCCTTGGCCGCGGCGATGTCTTTCGGCAAGGCGCCGGTGGCGGGCATCACCGGCACGCCCACCGACACCGCCAGGTTGCGCGCCGCCACCTTGTTGCCCAGCGTGCGCATCACGTCGGCCTTGGGGCCGATGAAGGTGATGCCGGCCTTGGCGCAGGCCTCGGCGAAATCCGGGTTCTCGGACAGGAAGCCGTAGCCGGGATGGATGGCGTCCACGCCGGCTTCCAGCGCCACGCGGATGATGTCCTCGATGTCGAGGTAGGCGGCAATGGGCTTCTTGCCCAACCCCACCACGTAGGATTCGTCGGCCTTGAAGCGGTGCAGGGCGAAGCGGTCTTCGGCCGAGTAGATGGCGACCGTGCGGATGCCCATTTCCGAGGCAGCACGCATGACTCGTATCGATATTTCGCTGCGATTGGCAACGAGAATGGACGTAATTTTGCTCATGAATCGAATGGTAACGGTTCCCTGCTTAACAGGGGAAAAAGCACGAAAGAGGTGCGTGAAAAAGCTAGTTGCCCGATTTTTGGGCTTTACCGGGGCGTCAGGAGCCTGTAGGGCTCGCCCCCTCCCTCGG
>DATNCF010000335.1:0-3255 GCA_035571675.1 Burkholderiales bacterium
TTGCGGATTTCACGGAAGTCGTCCCAGCCGAACGAGGAACTGATCACCATCTGCTTGGAGCGCTCGGCCACCGACACCTTCATCTCGTCGGGCACGTTCTCGTACTTGGGCAACCCGCCGGAGGCCAGGTAGGGCAGCACCACCGACAGCGCCCAGCCGGGGTGGCAGATCACGTCGAAGGCGTTGCGCGGCGTGATGCGAAACGGCGAGGTGAAGCCGTTGCGGGCGTTGTATTCGCGAATGGGCGTCACCGGGGAATCGGCGGTGATGATGAGCGCCTCCGCCCCCGCGGCATTGATGCGGTCGACCACCCGAAGCGCAAGGTCGAGGTCCTTCCACACATACAACTGGAACCACACGCGGCCGCCCTCGGCCACGGCGTCTTCGACCCTGACCGACGCGCCGCCGCCCACGGTGAAGGGAATGCCCGCCGCCCTGGCGGCGCGCGCCAGCTGCAGTTCGCCGCGGTACCACATCATGGCGGCCGACCCGGTGGGCGCGATGGCGATGGGCATGGCCGACTCGCGGCCGAACAGCGTCACCTTCTGCTCGCGCCGGCTCACATCCACCATGACGCGATGGCGCAGCTTCACGCGCTCGAAAGCGGCACGGTTCGCCGCGAGGGACAGTTCGTCTTCGGCGCCGCGGTCGACGTATTCGAACAGGAAGCGCGGCAGGCGGCGGCGCGCCCGCGCGCGGATATCGTGATAGTTGCCGACGCCGAAATCGTTGCCCTTGCCCAACGCCCCTCCCAGGCCGGTGCTTTGGGTCAGGTCAGGACACTAAGTATCGAACCGGTATGGAAACCAGTGTCGAAACCAATATCCAAATTATGCGATGTCGAAGGAACGGCCGGCGCCGCTCTGCTCGGCGCTGTCTTCGGAGTCTTCGTCGAAGGCCTCGGCCCCATAGGGGGGCAGGTGGGACGCCAGCCGCTTGGCGGCGGCCAGCGCCTGCTCCGGCGCGATGAGCGTGGAAAAGGGGCTTGCGGCGGCTTTGGATTGCTTGGTCACGGCGGTTTTTCGCGATGTTTGGACAATGTTCGGGAAAAAGACGTTGGCCGCCATTCTACATGGCGCGGGCCGCCGCGGGAGGCGCCGGCGCCGGGCGCGAGCCGCCGCCATCGGACGAGCCGGGAAGCGATGGTTTTTCAACGCCTTAGCGTGATCTACCCCGTGTCACCGGGGCGCGGCTACGCGCATCCCTAACGGCCTTTGGCGTCGTGCTTGTGCCGATAATCCGCCAGCTCGCAGTTTTCGGCGGCCTGATGGCGGGCCTACCCGGAGGGCGCGCACATGGCTGTTGCGGCCGGCCTTGGCTATGGGCTTGTCCACATGGGATTCACGCGCTTCCAGGCCTGCGGCAATGTGAAATTCTTCACGCCCCTCTCGCCGGAGTGGGTCCGCGTCCGGGGCTGGTCCAATTGGAGGGGAAACGCATCCGTTCGGCTCAGTCTCGCGCGCGAGACAGACTCGCAGCGGGCGCGCATAAATTGCTGATCCGGCGCTGTTTGCGCCAATGCGCCGGAGGGTGGACTGTGAAGCTGTCGTGTTGTACCGACAGACGGTCGCTTGTTCCCGCTGCTTCGATGGCTACAATGCGTCACGCAATCGCTACACGCATTTCGAAGGAGCACCATCATCGACGCAACCCTCCTGCGCGCTCCGGCAGCAACCGCTGCCCCGGACGCCTCCCCCGATTCCGACACCACCAGCCTGTACCGCAACCTGTGGCGCTTCGCGCGCGGCGCGCGCCTGCAATACTGCGCCGCCATGGCGCTGCTCGGGTTTTCGGTGGCGGTGAAGCTGTTCATTCCCTGGCTCGCCGCCGAGGCCATCAACATTGTCCAGTCCTCCGGGTGGGACAGATTGGGGCAGGCCGGCTGGTACATCGCCGCAGTGTTTGCCCTGCACATCCTCAGCTGGACCATGCACGGCCCGGCACGGGTGCTGGAACGCAACGTGGGCGTGCGCGTGCGCGCGCAGGTGGCCGACGCGCTGTACGCCAAGCTCACTTCCCTGCCGCTCACCTGGCACGAGCAGCACCATTCGGGCGACGCGCAGCAGCGCGTGCAGCAGGCCAGCCGCGCGCTGTTCGACTTCACCCAGAGCCAGTTCATGTACGTGCAGTGCCTGATCAACATCATCGGGCCCATCGTGGCGTTGTGGCTGGTGGCGGGCTGGGTGGGCGCGCTGGCCTTCGCCGGCTACGCGGCCATCGCCTTCGTCATCGTGCGCTTCGACCGCGCGCTGATGCGCCATGCGCGCGCCGAGAACCAGGCCGAGCGCCGCTACGCTTCGCGGCTGCTGGATTTCCTCGGCAACATCTCCACCGTGCTGGCGCTGCGCCAGCAGGCGGCCTCCCGCGCGCTGCTGGCGCAGCGCATGGACGATGTTTTCAAGCCGCTCAAGCGCAGCATCGTCATCAACGAGGCCAAGTGGTGCTCCGTGGACCTGCTCTCCGCCGGCCTGGTGTGGATGCTGGTCGGCGCATACGCCTGGATGGCCCACGCCCAGGCTGCGCCCGGCGCGGGTGTGGCCGGTGCGGTGATGCTGGGCGGCCTGTTCATGATTTACCAGTACGCGCAGCAGGCGGCCGGGGTCATCGGCACCATGGCGTCGAACTTCCAGAGCTTCGCCCGCATGCGCACCGATTTCGCCAGCGCCGCACCCATCTGGGAAGCCCGCGCAACGCCGGAGGGGCAGGCTCACGGGGCGACGGCGCCCGAAGCTCAAGCCGCCGGGCTAGAAGCGCCGCAAGCACGCGACATGCACGACTGGAGCGACATCGACGCGCTCGGCCTCACCTACACCTATACCCGCGGCGACGGCGCCAAGGGCGGCGTGCACGGCGCCTCGCTCAAGTTGAAGCGCGGCGAGCACGTGGCCCTCATCGGCCCCAGCGGGTCGGGCAAGAGCACGCTGCTGCGCCTGCTCGCCGGCCTGTACCAGCCCAGCCACGGCTATTACCAGGTGGACGGCCAAGTGCGCTTCGGCCTGCGCAGCCTGTCCGCGGTGGCCACCCTCGTGCCCCAGGACGCTGAAGTGATCGAGGCCAGCGTGCGCGACAACCTCGGTTTCGGCGTGGCGCAGCCCGAGGAAAGCATTGCCCGCGCGGTCAAGCTGTCGGCCTTCGACGAAGTGCTGGCCGGCCTGCCGCAAGGCCTGGACACGCTGGTTGCCGAACGCGGCGCCAATCTCTCCGGCGGGCAGCGCCAGCGGCTGGCCCTGGCGCGCGGCTTCCTTGCCGCCGGTC
>DATNCF010000336.1:0-4603 GCA_035571675.1 Burkholderiales bacterium
CATCCTGGACGGCATGTCGGTGCGGGTGGGCGGGGACGTGTTCATCATCCCCCTGGGCTACATTTCCGAGTCGCTGCAGCCCACGGCCGACGCCATCAAGTCGCTGGCCGGCGGACAGCACGTGGTCGCGGTGCGCGGCGACTACCTGCCGGTGCTGTCGCTGGCGCAGGCCTTCAACGCCCGCGCCGAGGTCGAACGCTACGAGCAGGGCATCCTGGTCATCCTCGAGTCCGAAGGCGCCAAGACGGCGCTGTTCGTGGACGGCCTGGTGGGCCAGCACCAGGTGGTGATCAAGAGCCTGGAAACCAATTACCGCAAGGTGGCGGGCGTCTCGGGCGCCACCATCATGGGCGACGGCCGCGTGGCCATGATCCTCGACGTGGCCCACCTCGTGGGGCTGGCCAACAGCCGGCTGGGCAAGGCGGCATAGCGACGAAGCCGGGCCACGGAACGCACCGGCGGGCAATTTCAGTCAATTGACGGGCGCAAGCCCCGGAAAGGAGACGTCATGATGATGCAACAGGCGACACAAGCGGGAGGCCAGGGCGCCGCGGCGGAGGCGCAGGCCAACGAGTTCCTCACGTTCACCCTGGGCAGCGAAGAATACGGCATCGAGATCCTCAAGGTGCAGGAGATCCGCGGCTGGGAGCAGCCCACCACCATCGCCAACGCGCCGGATTTCATCAAAGGCGTGATCAACCTGCGCGGCACCATCGTGCCCATCGTCGACCTGCGCATCAAGTTCAACCTGGGCGACCCGCAGTACAACCAGTTCACCGTGGTCATCATCCTCAACGTGGCCAACCGCGTGGTGGGCGCGGTGGTGGACAGCGTGTCGGACGTGCTCACCCTGGCGGGCGAGCAGATCCGCCCGGCGCCCGAGTTCGGCGGCGTGCTGGACATGCAGCACATCACCGGCCTCGGCACCGTGGACCAACGCATGCTGATCCTGGTGGACATCGAAAAGCTGATGACCAGCGCCGACATGGCGCTGGTGGATGCCGGCACGGTGCATTAAAAAAAACCGACGGTCCCCACCCTAACGATAACGAGAGGAAGAACATGAACGTTGGTCACATGAAAGTGCGGACAAAGCTGGGCATTGGCTTCGGCATCATGGCGGTGGGCCTTGCCGCCACAGGCGGCATGGCGCTGTGGCGCATGGCCGACATGAATGAAGGCCTGGATCGCATTGCGCACAAGGATTGGGTGAAGGCGCGCCTGGCCATGGAAATCGACTCGCGCGCCCGCGACAACGCCGCCAAGACGGGCGAGTTGCTGATCATCGACGGCGCCGCGGCCGCAGCCGTGCGCGCGCGCGTCGACGACAACAAGGCCGCCATCACGGCGAAGCTGGATGAGCTGGACAAGCTGATCTACCAGGCGGACGGCAAGGCGCTGCTGACCGCCATCCGCGACACGCGCACCGCCTACGTGCAGTCCTTCACCAAGGTGCAGAAATTGCTCGCCGAACCCAAGGGCCGCGGGGAGGCGGCGCAGATCTACCGCACCGAGACCCTGCCGAAGCTGGACGCATTCATGGACAACGTGTCCAAGCTGGCTGACATCCAGGCGCGGCTGGTGAACCAGACCGCCGAAATGGGCGAGAAGGACTATCAGTCCTCGCGCACGCTGATTCTGGCCATTTTTCTCGCCTCGCTGGCGGCCGGCGTGGGATTCGCCTTCCAGATCGTGCGCAGCCTGATGAAGCAATTGGGAGGAGAGCCGGGCGAGGCGGCGGCCGTCGCCAACGGCGTCGCCAAGGGCGATTTTTCGTCAAAGATCGAACTGAAGGCCGGGGACACCACCAGCGTGATGGCGTCGATGGCGCGGATGCAGGCGGTGGTGCGCGAGGTCGTGGCGGCGCAGGTGGAGATGCAAAAGCAGCACGACGAGGGACGCATCAGCTACCGGCTGGACGCGGCCCACTTCGAGGGCGGCTACCGCGAGATGGCCGAGATGACCAACAAGCTGGTGGCCGGGCACCTGGACACCATCAAGCGCATTGTCGAGGTGGTCAAGCGCTACGCCGCAGGCGATCTTGCCGCCGACATGGACCGGCTTCCCGAGGAAAAGGCCAGGATCACCCAGGCCATCGACGGGGTGAAGGCGAGCCTGAAGGCGGTCAATGAGCAGATCGCCATGCTGGTCGAGGCGGCCTCGCGCGGCGACTTCAAGGTGCGCGGCGACGCCAAGGCCTTCGACCACGAGTTCCGCAAGATGGTAGCGGGCCTGAACCAGCTCATGGAAATGAGCGACATGGGCCTGGCCGAAGTGTCGCGGGTGCTGGGCGCGCTGGCGAAGGGGGACCTGACCGAGAAGATCACCAACGACTACCAGGGCACCTTCGGGCAACTGAAGGACGACTCCAACAAGACCGTGGACAACCTCACCACCATCGTCAACCAGATCAAGGAAGCGGCCGACACCATCAACACCGCCTCGGGGGAGATTTCCCAGGGCAACGCCGACCTGTCGCAGCGCACCGAGGAGCAGGCGAGCTCGCTCGAGGAAACCGCAAGCTCCATGGAAGAGCTGACCTCCACGGTCAAGCAGAACGCCGAGAACGCGCGCCAGGCCAACCAGCTCGCGGTGGGGGCGTCGGACGTGGCGGTCAAGGGCGGCGACGTGGTGCGCCAGGTGGTGACCACCATGAACGGCATCTCGGAATCGTCCAAGAAGATCGCCGACATCATCAGCGTCATCGACGGCATCGCCTTCCAGACCAACATCCTGGCGCTGAACGCGGCCGTCGAGGCGGCGCGCGCCGGCGAGCAGGGCCGCGGCTTCGCCGTGGTGGCCACCGAAGTGCGCAACCTGGCGCAAAGGAGCGCGGCAGCCGCCAAGGAGATCAAGGAACTGATCACCGACTCGGTGGGCAAGGTGGACGCCGGCTCCAGGCTGGTCGATGAGGCCGGCCAGACCATGGAGGAGATCGTGAACTCGGTCAAGCGGGTCACCGACATCATGGCCGAGATCACCGCGGCCTCGCAGGAGCAGTCGAGCGGCATCGAGCAGGTCAACCAGGCCATCACCCAGATGGACGAGGTCACGCAGCAGAACGCCGCGCTGGTGGAGGAGGCCGCCGCGGCCGCCGAGTCCATGCAGGAGCAGGCCGGCTCGCTGGTGCAGGCCGTGGCCGTGTTCAGGATGGCGGGAGCGGAGGCCGTCCGGGCGCACGCCGTGCACAGGGCCGAGGCTGCGCCGGGATTCGAGCGCCGCGGGCCCAATCGCGCCGCGAACGTGGCGCGGTTGCCCGCCAAGGACGGGGCCCGGGCCGCGGTGAAGCACGCGGCCGCCGCGCCGCGCAAGGCTGCCGCCTCGAAGATCAAAACGGCAGGTGGAGAGGAGCACTGGGAGGAATTTTAGCGCGGACCGGGGCGCGGCCCCAACCCTGACGCGCAGGCCGGTCCACAATTCATCAAAAGGAGCTTGAAATGACGATCGGAAAGCGTATGGGGTTGTTGGTGTTGATGGCATTGACCGGCATCGTGCTGATGGCGGGCATGGGGGAATACGAGATCGACAAGGTGTTCACGGCCGCGAACTACGCCAATGTGAACACGGTGCCGAGCTACCGGGTGTTGTTCCAGATCAGGAAGGCGTTCGGCGACGTGCGCGAAAGCTCGCTTCACCACGTCATCCTGACCGACGGCGCGGCCATGGCGGCGATGGAAAAAAACATCGCCGCCCAACGCGCCGAGCTGGAAGAGCAACTGACACGATATTCCACCAACGGCTGCAACGGCGCGTCCTGCGTGTCGGACGACAAAGAGCAGAAAATGCTGAACGATGTGAAGGCGCTCATCGCCGCCTACGACGTGGAGCGCCTGAAGGTGCTGGAGCTGTCGCGTGCCAACAAGACCCACGAGGCCATGGCGGCGTTCGAGAGCCGGGTCATCCCGGCCATCGACAAGGCGCAGCACGCCATCAATGTACAGCTCGACTACAACACCGAGCTGGCGCAGAAAGGCGCCGACGACGGCAAGGTGGCGCAGCATTCGGCCATCGTGATGTCGGTCAGCGTGGCGCTGCTCACGCTGCTCGGCGTGGGCCTCATGGGCTTCATGATCACGCGCGGCATCACCCGCCAGATGGGCGGCGAGCCGGCCGATGCGGCCGAAGTGGCCAACCGCGTGGCGGCGGGCGACCTGTCCAAGGACATCGCGCTGAAGCCGGGCGACACCACCAGCCTCATGGCGTCCATGTCGCGCATGCAGGCCGCAATCAAGGACTTCACGGCGGCGCAGGCGCGGATGAAAGCCCAGCACGACGAGGGGACGATCAGCTACCGCATCGATGCCTCGCCCTTTGCCGGCAGTTACCGCGACATGGCCGAGATGACTAATGAACTGGTGGCTTCCCACATCGCGGTGAAAATGCGCATCGTCGATGTGGTGACCAGGTACGCGGCGGGCGATCTTTCCGTGGACATGGACCGGCTGCCGGGCGAGAAGGCGAGAATCACCCAGGCCATAGACGGAGTGAAGGCGAGCCTGAAGGCGGTCAATGAGCAGATCGCCATGCTGGTCGAGGCGGCCTCGCGCGGCGACTTCAAGGTGCGCGGCGACGCCAAGGCCTTCGACCACGAGTTCCGCAAGAT
>DATNCF010000337.1:0-7601 GCA_035571675.1 Burkholderiales bacterium
CGAGCGCGGCGCGAAGCTGGAAGGCAACTATGCCCTGGTCGATGCCGACCAGCTCGTGACCAGCCATGACGCCAGCCTGAAGGAAAACGCGGCGTACCCCAAAGAGTTGCAGCCCCGCGACCGCATGCGGGATGCCAGCGAGTTGCAGGTGGCGCGCATCGCGCAGAACCTGCAACCTGAGTTCCTCGGCGAGTCCCCGCAGGCCAGCCAGGGCGCGCCCATCGTGGGCGAAGACGGCGTGGTGGAGTCGGGCAACGCCCGCAGCATCGCGCTGGTGCGCGCCTACAACGGCGGCGGCGCGGAGGGTTACCGGGACTGGCTGAAGGAAAACGCCTGGAAGTTCGGGCTGAAGGCCGACGACGTCGACCAGTTGCAGAAGCCCGTGCTGGTGCGTGTGCGCAGCACCGCGGTGAACCGCGTTGAATTCGCCCGGCAGGCCAATGAGGCCGGTGTCGCGCAGATGTCCGCGATCGAGCAGGCGCGCGCCGACGGCTCCCGGCTGAGGCACCTTGACGACTTGACCGCCGGGGAGAACGGTGAACTGACGGGCGCGCAGAACCGGCCTTTCGTGCGCCGCTTCGTGGGCATGCTGCCTGTGACCGAGCAGGCCGGGCTGGTGACCGCCGACGGCGAGTTGTCGCAGGCCGGCGTCACCCGTGTGCGCAACGCCATCCTGGCGCGGGCCTTTGGCGCCACGGGCCAGGTGCTTGAACGGCTGATCGAGTCCACCGACGACAATATCCGCTCCATCACGGGCGGACTGATGCGCGCCGCGCCGGCCGTGGCCAAGGCCCGGGAAAGCATCGCCGACGGTGCGCTGCACGATCTGGACATCACCGAGGACTTGCTCAAGGCCGTGGACTGGATCGGCAGGCTGAAGGCCCAGGGCAAGGCCGTGGACGAGTGGTTGGCGCAAATCAGCTTTTTCGAAGCCGAGGCGTCCCCCGAGTTCAAGGCGCTGCTGAAATGGCTGGATCAGAACAGCCGCAGCGGGCGGCGCGTGGCCGAGTTCATCGAGGCCTATCTCGAGGCCGTGTCGGCGGCGGGCAACCCTGGCCAGGCGTCCATGTTCGCGGACGCCGTTCCGACGAAGTCGGCCATCATCGAAGGTGCACGGCAAAGGACAGCGGAGAATGAACAGCTACGAGCAGGAAAAGGCACGGATCAGCGCGCTCCCGCCGGCGCAGCAGAAGACGATCGGGGAGCAGGCAGCGGCGCAGGCGCCGGACCTGATGAAGCTCAAGCGCAAGGTGGACGCCAGCAAGGCGGTTCGGCGGGGGCTGAAGGCGGCGCTGCAGAAAGTGATGTAGCCGCAGCACCGACGGTTGCGCAGCTCCCCGCCGGCGGGGTCAAGGCCGCGCCCGCGAAGCCGAAGCCCGCCGCCGCGAAGAAGGCACCCGCGAAGTCTGTCCAAAAATCGGCCTTGTCCAAGAATAGTGGTCAAGTGGACAAGGCCCCGTCCGCCGAGGAACAGGCCAAGACGGACCTGAAGGCCGCGCTCGCGGACCTCGGAGACATCCTGGTCGACAAGGCGGGCGGCAAGGCCAACATCACGCCGGAACAGGAACAGAAGCTGCTGCCGGTCATGACCCGGCTGTTCGATGCCGCTTTCCGCCTGGGCCATATCAAGTTCAAGGCGGCGGCGCGCTTCGTGCGCGATCAGATCAAGGCCGCCATGGGCGAGGACGTGGCCGCGTTGTTGCCCCTTGAGCAGTATCAGGGCGGCTACATCGCAATGTCGGCGCGCTACCGCGATCAGGGGGCTGACAAACCCGCTGTCGTGGCCGCGGTGGAGTCGCTGGACGAACCTGTTGCTACGCCCGCCGAGGCGGCACCGGCCGCGCCTGCGCCGGTTGAAGTGGCTGAGCAAGAAAAGCCCGCCGCGATCGAGGCGGTGGACACGGCCGCGCATGAGGCCGCGACCTCGCCCACCAACGAACTGCCCGAGCCGAGCGACGCGCAGAAGGAAGCCGGCAACTACAAAATGGGGCATGTCCGCATCGGCGGGCTGGACATCAGCATCGAGAACCCCGAGGGCAGCACGCGCGGCGGTGTCGATCGCGGCGGCGAGGCCTGGAAAGTCACGATGTCGGCCCACTACGGCTACATCAAAGGCACCATCGGGCGCGACAAGGACCACATCGACGTCTACGTGAAGCCGGGCACGGCCGAGGACTTTAGCGGGCCGGTTTTTGTGGCCGATCAGGCGCACGTCGGCACGCAGCGCTTCGATGAGCACAAAGTCATGCTCGGCTTCGCCACCGCCGAGGAAGCCAAGCAGTCCTACGCCGCGCACTTCAGCGACGGCAAGGGTGAGGATCGCCTGCGCGGTCTTACCGAAGTCACCTTGCCAGAGTTCAGGGAGTGGCTGGAGTCCGGGCCGACCACGAAGCCGTTTGCGCCCTGGGCTGAGCGCCGGGCCATCGCGGCCACGCCGGCGGAGGCGGCCGGGCCGGCACCGCTGGATCTGCCGCCCGGCGCCGACTATTCGGCCTTCAAGGGCAAAACCGTGTCCATCAACGTCGGCATTGAAGGGGGCGAATCGGCCACCCTGAAGATGGATGCCGCCGATGCCATGACCGATGTGGACAAGCGCATTGACGTCATGCAGGAGCTGATCGCATGCCTGAGCAAATAAAGGTCCGGTCCGCCGACGCGCTGCGCAGCATCGCCATGGAGCGCGGGGCTTCGGTGGAAGTTGCCGGGCGCGCCTTCAACACCACGCGCGATCGCGTGGAGAAGCCCGCCGAAGTGGAGCGCAAGCCCGCTACTGAGCCCCTCCCGGCAGCCGCGCCGGCGCCGGCTGCCGCGGAAGCGGTTGCCGAGAAGATTGTCGCGGCCAATCAGAAGCTGGTGGATGGCCTGGCCGCGGTGATAGCCGAGCGCAGCGCCGGCACGGTCGTGACGGGCTGGCGGTTCAAGATCGTGCGCGGCAAGGACCGGCTCATTGAGGACGTCATCGCCACCCCCATGCCGCTGCCTACCGAGGCCAAGCACTAATGGCGACCAACATCTTCAACGTCAGTAACGGTAATTGGTCTGACCCGACCAAGTGGTCGCTCGGTCACGTTCCGCTGAACACCGAGGACGTGCAGATCGCCAGTCCCCGGACCTGTACGCTGGACACCAACGCCGCTGTTGCTCTGACCGTTGTATTTCAAACGGGCAGTACCTTTACGGTTGATCCGACCGTCAGCGCGACGAAGCTACTGGTGCAGAACACGATCAACGCGGTCAGCACCGGCAACCTGGGTAAAGTCTTTATTGATATGTCCGCCAACCCGGCGAACAAGTGTGAGATTCGCTGGAACAATGCGGGCGTCACCGGAGCGGGCGCGCAGTTTGGCATCTACGGGGACTGGAGCTTCAAGGGCGCCTCGAAATCGGTCTACGCCTTCACGACTGCCGCCCTCACAGGGCAGAGCACGACCTTGGTGGAGGTTGATGACATCACCGGCTGGCGTGTAGGCGACAAGATCGTCTTTGCGACAACGCAGGCATTCAGCGCGAACGACGAGACGCTGAATATCCCGCTGACCATCAGCAGCGCAACGTGGTCCGGTGGCTTCCTGACGGTGACGATGCCGAGCACCTCCATGCTCTACAAAGGCATGGAAATCTGCATCGTCAACGTGCAGACCAACATGAACGGCCTCGCGTGGCCGGTGTACGACGTTCCGAGCGGCACCACGTTCCGCATTCAGATGGCGGACCCCAGCCCGATCACCGACATGACTGGCAACGCCTACTTGCTGCCGAGAGTGGACACCGTGACGATAGACTCGATCACGCCCACCACCGGGACAAAGGGCATCATCACCTGGAGCGATGGCAAGGGCGCGGGCGGCGCGGTGGCGCACGACCACGCGACCGGATGCCTGACTGGAAACTTCACGCGGAACCTGATCTTCGGTGCCGGCAGCGCGTATGGCGCGGTAGTGATGGTCCTGGGCAGCGGGTCCAGCGGCACCGCGCCGCGCATGGACTACTGCATGTTCGACCGCATCGCGGGCAGCACCGGCTTTCCGAACGGCATCATCACCGGCAACAACGTCCAGAACTGGCAGAGCCTTTCTTACTGCGCGTTCTATGACTGCATTTCCCAAGGGTCGGGCGGGACTGTTACTGGTTATCCCCTGAACAACGGCCTGGTTGCGGCGCCGGCTCGCGTCTCCAACCTGTTCTACATGGATGGCCGTGGCGCCTCGGTTGGCGTCGGCCCCGCCTGCTATGGCGTCAACTTCAGCGGCCAGTCCAATGAAATCGGGCCCGAAACAAACCCGATCATCTTCCGCGCCTCGCGCGGCATTTCCCTCAACTGGCCCGGTGCTCAGGTCATCAATCCGTGGGTGAGTGGCTGCGGCTACTACGCGGGCGGCGGCCTTGAGCCGCTGTCGAACGACCCTTCGCTGACATCTATCTCTGGCGGTGCCGTGTGGTCATGTCGCAACGGAATCAACTCCGGTCAGGGAAACATCTCCGCACCCCCACTGATGGACAGCGTGCTGCTAGGCCAAGGACCAACGAGCGGAAAGTACCCCGCCGCCCTGAACAGAAACGACATCAACCTGAACGGCAATTTCGGCGTCGTCTTGCAGAACTGCATCGAGCCGGCCGGTGGTCAAGTCATTAGCTTCATCGCAGGCGCATTGCCCAAGGTTAAGTGGGTCAACAAGAACGCCAACCCCGCGGTGCAGGAGGTCTACCAGCAGTCGCAGTACACCACGCCGTCCGAGTCGCGTGACACCGGCACCATCAACCGCTCCACGTCCTCGCTCAAGTTCGCATGGGCGAATACCCTGAACGACAAGCGGTCGGAGCCATTCCAGATTTTGACCAAGAGCGGCGTGCCCATCACGCTCATCGGCTTCTTCCAGAAGAATGCCAACTACGGCGCGAGCACGCTGCCCTACGTGGAAATCAGCGGCCTGGGCATCACGCCGGTGCGGATCACGATGAGCGGCGGCACCGCAGCTGGCTCCTGGGAAAAGTTCTCGTTCCTGCCGGCTACTGCCACCGAGGTTGTGCAGAACACCGGCGCGGATGGGCTGCTCACGGTGACCTTCGTTGGTCAATCGGCGGTCAACGGGGCGGCCTGCTACTTCTCGGGCGTGCCGCTCGCGCCATTTGTGTCGCGCTGCCGGCACTATGGCTACCTGTTCGACGAGACAATCCCGACGCGCACCGCCAACATCACGGTGAGCGCCTCCGAGGCCACGGCGGCGGCGTACACCGGCATGACCGTCACCTGGGGGGCAAGCGTCAGCCCTGTCACACTGACGGCGGATCAGACCTTCCAGAAACTCTACGACTACACGCAGGCGCAAGCATGCCTGAACGTGGGGTCGGCGGTGCCGCTCACCGGCGCGGGCGTGGCCGGAAACCCGGCCCTGTTTGCCGCCGCCAGCATCACGGTCAACACCGGCAAGAAGTTGAACGGCTCGGGCACGCTCGCCATGGGCAGCTTCACGCTGTCCGCCGAGTTTCCAGCCAACGGCAAGGCGTACACCTACACCGGCGGAACGTGGAGCCAAGCGAGCACGGTTCCGGCCTTTTCGGGCGGCACGTTGGCGCTCGGCACGGAGGACACCTACACCTTCACGGCGGCGGACCCCATCATCACCTTCGCGCCGAGCGCGAACGGCGTCACGTACAGCCTGGGCGGCGGCACCTACACTGGCACGCTGGACCTTCGCAACACGCACGCCACGCGCGCCATCACGGTCGAGTTGCCCGCCGGGGTGAGCTACACCACGGCGAGCAACACCGGCGCGGCTATCACGGTGAGCACGCCGTCGCTGTATCAGTCCGTCACGGTCAACGGCGCAGTGGCCGGTTCCCGTCTGCAAATCTACGACACGACGCACGGCACCGAACTGTACAACGGGACGCCCGCTTTTCCGTACACATGGACCGATCCCACGCCGGCGGCTTCCTCGCGCGCCATCCGCGTGCGCCTCGCCTACGTGAACGGGGTGACGGCGAAGGACTTCCTCGAAGCCAGCATCGGCACCTGCGGGACGACGAGCGGGACCAAGGACATCAGCTACCTCGCCAGCCAGTCGGACGATTCGAGCTACAACACGAACGCCGTTGACGGTTCCACCGTGGCCGACATCACCATCGACGACTCGACCGACCGCGTGAAGATCAACATCGCGGGCGGCGGCGAGAAGCCCTGGCCCGAGATTTATGCCTATCAGTGCTATTGGAACTTCACGCACGATGGCATACAGGACGACGGGAACATCATGCTCTCGCCGGACCCGGCCAACTACCGGGTGATCGGCTTCAAGATCAAGAACCTCGACATGGTGAACCCGCTGGTGCTGACCGATGGCTATGGGGTGGACGCCACCACCGGGAAGTACATCGACATCATTGACACTTCGGGCGGCTTCATCTTCCCCGACGTGGAGCACGTCGTGTCCAAGGTCGTGACGGTGGGCGGGGTCAATGTAATCACCGGCGACATCGCCGACGTGCCCACGGCGGCGCAGAACGCGGCGGCGAACTGGCAGCGGGTGCTTGAGGCGGGGCTGACCGCCGAGCAGATCATCCGCATCATGGCCTCGGCGCTGGCCGGAAAAGTTTCGGGCGCTGGCACCGGCGCGGAAACTTTCAAGGGTCTGGACGGTTCTACTGATCGTATCCAGAACATCACCGACCCCGACGGGAACCGGCTCTCGGTCACGGTGAACGGCGCCTGATGGCGCTTGCCCATTTTCGGTCCCGGCACTTCGGGGCCAAGCATTTTGCGTCACAACACTTCGCGGGCATCGTCGTGGTGGCCGTGCTGCTGTCCACCGTGCCGGTGGGTGGTGGCAGCGCGCCAGGGCGCCGCGGTGTGCTGATGGATGTCGGCCACGACGAGGCGCTGGACCAGATCCGGCGCGACGATGAAGAAGTCCTGCTACTGATCGCGCAAGTTTTCGTGAGGGTTGTTCAATGAGCCTGACCAAGTGCCGCAGCGTCGCCAAGAAAATGCCCCAAAGCATGGTGGACGAGCTGCTGGACCGTATCGACGAACTCGTGAACGGCGGCATGGCTCCTGAGCGGGCGCAGTTTGTGGCCGCGAACGACATGCTGCACAACCTGCAGGGCGAGCGGGCGGCCATCGTGGCGGCCATCGGGGAGCAGCATCCGGGGGTTGGCCCCCGGCCGCAACCCCCGGAGTCCGGTGCTACACTGGACCTATTCGGAGAAAACCGTGATGCAGGCACAGAGAATCCTGAGGCCGGAAACAGTCAACGCGATCGTCAAAATGGGTCCGCAGGCCGAGCGGATCGCGGATCGGTGGGCGATGGGCTGGAAGGCGGACCTGAAGCAGCTGGAGACAGCGGGGAGCCTGCTGCCGCGACTGAAGGAGCAGGCCGAGCGGGAGAGCCAGGTGCTCGCGGACGCCCGGCAGGGCGGGGAAAACAGCCATCTGGCGGATCACGAAATCCTGGCAATGAACGACGTGAACCCCGCGCCGTAACCGGCCCACCGGCCGACTTCACTATCACCGACGCCGACAGGATCGGCGCCGGTTCCCCCAAGCAAAAGTACAGCGACAACGTCGCTGCCATCCGGCTGCTCAAGCAGCTGGAGGCGGAGGA
>DATNCF010000338.1:0-10660 GCA_035571675.1 Burkholderiales bacterium
CCGCGTCAACCAGGTGCTGACTTTCGAGGGCCTGGAGCGGCAGATTTCCGAGCGGGCCGTGGCGGGCGACATCGTCCTGATCAACGGCATCGACGAGATCGGCATCGGCTCCACCCTCTGCGACCCCGAGCACCTGGACGCGCTGCCCATGCTCAAGGTGGATGAGCCCACGCTGACCATGAACATGCTGGTCAACAGCTCGCCGCTGGCCGGGCGCGAAGGCAAGTTCGTCACCAGCCGCCAGTTGCGCGAGCGCCTGGAGCGCGAGCTGAAGAGCAATGTGGCGCTGCGCGTGGAGTTCACCGCCGACTCGGACACCTTCGTGGTGTCGGGCCGCGGCGAACTGCACCTCACCATCCTGCTGGAGAACATGCGCCGCGAAGGCTACGAGATGGCGGTGGGCCGGCCGCGCGTGGTGATGAAGGAAATCGACGGCGTGAAGCAGGAGCCGTATGAGCTGCTGACGGTGGACGTCGAAGACACGCACCAGGGCGGCGTCATGGAGGAACTGGGCCGCCGCCGCGGCGACCTGCAGGACATGCAGCCCGACGGCAAGGGCCGGGTGCGCCTGGAGTACCGCATTCCGGCGCGCGGGCTGATCGGCTTCCAGGGTGAATTCCTCACGCTCACCCGCGGCACCGGTCTCGCCAGCCACGTGTTCGACGACTACGGCCCGGTCAAGGGCGACATGGAAGAGCGCCGCAACGGCGTGCTCATCAGCCAGGACGACGGCGTCGCCGTGGCCTACGCGCTGTGGAAGCTGCAGGACCGCGGCCGCATGTTCGTGTCGCCCGGCGATGCACTGTACGAAGGCATGGTCATCGGCATCCACTCGCGCGACAACGACCTGGTGGTCAATCCCATCAAGGGCAAGCAGCTTACCAACGTGCGCGCCTCGGGCACCGACGAGGCGGTGCGCCTGGTGCCGCCCATCGAGCTGTCGCTGGAGAAGGCGGTGGAGTTCATCGCCGACGACGAACTGGTGGAAATCACGCCCAAATCGATCCGTATCCGCAAGCGCCACTTGCTGGAGCACGAGCGCAAGCGCGCCGACCGCGTGGCCAACGCCTGACCTGAGTCGATAGGAGAGCGATCTTGCCAGGGAGAGGTTCTTCCAGGGAGCCGCGCTCGCGCGGCCGCGCGCAGTCAAAAAAAAGCGCCAAAAACGGCGCGAAAAGGAGCGCCACATACGGTGCGGGCGGCGCAAAAAAAGACCCCAAAGGCGGCGGCCCGCGCATCGTGGTGCGCAACTCGGCCATTCACGGCCGCGGCGTGTTCGCGCGCCTGCCCATCGCCGCCAACGAGACCGTGGTGGAGTACAAGGGCGAGATCATCTCGGAGGCCGAGATCGACCGCCGCTATCCCGAGGACCGCGAAGGCCTCAACCACACCTTCGTGTTCGGCGTGGAATACGACTACAACATCGACGGCGGGTCGCGCGGCAACCTGGCCCGCTGGATCAACCATTCCTGCTCGCCCAACTGCGACACCTACGAGGAAAACAAGCGCATTTACATCCGCGCCATCCGCCGTATCCGGCCCGACGAGGAACTCACCTACGACTATGCCATCGAGGCCGGCGAGCCCCTGACCGCGGCGCTGAAAAAGCGCTGGCCCTGCTGGTGCGGGGCGGTGGATTGCCGGGGCACGGTGCTGGTGCCCACGCGAAAGCGCAAAAACTCCAGGCCGTGAGAATTTTGAAGTGAGCGCATGCACACTTCACATTGTGAAAAGAAATCGCCCTCTTTGTTAAATTCGCGCAAAATCATGGCTTTACCATTGATTTCTATCGCAAAACCCAACTGGGCCTGTTATACTAAGTAAAAACAAAGAGTAGGCCGGTCGTTTCGCACCGCGTTTTTGCCCGGGGAAACACTCGGCTGCCGACCCAGTCAGTGGAGCGAAGATGAAGCTTTGTCGTTGGGGCCGCAACGGTTTCGAAAAACCGGGCATGATCGACGCGCAAGGTCAGTTGCGGGACCTGTCCGGCCTGCTGCAGGTCATCGACCAGGAAATCATCTCTCCGCGCGGCCTGGCCAAGCTGCGCCGCATCCGCGCCGAATCGCTGCCCCTGGTGCGCGGCAACCCCCGCTTCGGCGTGCCCTACACCGGCATTTCCAAGATCGTCTGCATCGGGTTGAACTACCGCGACCATGCGGCCGAGTCCAACCTGCCCATGCCGCCCGAGCCCATCGTGTTCCTCAAGGCCACCACCAGCATCACCGGCCCCAACGATGACGTCATCCAGCCGCGCGGCTCCACCCGGCTGGACTGGGAGGCCGAACTGGGCGTGGTCATCGGCACACGCGCCCAGCACGTGTCCGAGGACAAGGCCATCGATTACGTGGCCGGCTACACCATTGTCAACGACGTGTCCGAGCGGGCCTTCCAGTTCGCCACCTCGCAATGGGACAAGGGCAAGGGCTTCGACAGCGCCTGCCCCATCGGCCCGTGGCTGGTGAGCACCGACGAGATAACCGACCCTCAGAAGCTCGAGATCTGGCTGGACGTCAACATCGACCGCATGCAGACCGGCAACACCCGCGACATGCTGTTCTCGGTGCGCCAGCTGGTGTCGCACGTCAGCCGCTACATGACGCTCCTGCCCGGCGACATCATCTGCACCGGCACCCCCGCCGGCGTGGGCATGGGCAAAAAGCCCGAGCCCGTCTTCCTCAAGCCCGGCGACGTCATGACCCTGTCCATCCGCGGCCTGGGCGAGCAGCGCCAGAAGGTCATTCCCTTCAAGGGATAAGGAACCCGCCGGCGGGTTCCTTATCCCGCGCGCAGGTATCCTCGCGGGACGTTCGAAAAGAAACGAGGAGGAGCCGATGGCTGAATTGCGGCTGGGCGACGTTCCCTCCCACCACGCGGCGCGCAAGGGACCCGGCACCTGGTGCGTCGCCCACGGCGGAGAAGCCCTGAGCTGGGGCGAACTCGACGCGCGCGCCACCCGCCGCGCCTGGGCGCTGCGCGCCAGGGGCGTGGGCCAGGACGACGTGGTCGTCCTGGCAGTGCCCAACAGCAACGCCCTCTACGAGCTCACCTTCGCCCTCTGGAAGCTCGGCGCCACCCCCGCCATGGTGTCGGCACGCCTCCCCGTGCACGAACTCAAGGCCATTGTCGAACTGGCCGCGCCGCGCGCCGTCATCGCCGCCGAGCCCGGCATCGTCGCGGCCACCGGCGCGTTGACCAGCGATTTCGGCCGCGAGTTCGAGCGCCACGATCCCATGCCCTCAGGCGTGGCCAAGTACTGGAAGGTCATGACCTCGGGCGGCTCCACCGGCCGCCCCAAGCTCATTGTGGCGCGCGCCCCGAGCGCCTTTCCCGAAGATCGCGAGGTGCTCAACCTGCCGCGGGACAAGGTCATCCTCAACCCCGGGCCCTGCCACCACAACATGCCCTTCGCCATGACCCACCTGGGTCTGCTCAAGGGCAACTCCATCGTCGGCATGCAGGGTTTCGATGCTGAAGAGGCGCTGCTCCTCGTCGACAAGTACAAAGTTGCCTGGGTCAATTGCGTGCCCACCATGATGAACCGCATCTGGCTGCTGCCCGAGGACGTGAAAAAGCGCTATGACCTGTCGTCCATCGAGGCCGTGTGGCACACCGCCTCGCCCATGGCGCCGCGGCTCAAGCAGGCCTGGATCGACTGGCTGGGCCCCGAGCGCATCTGGGAAATCTACGGCAGCACCGAGGGGGCGGGCGCGACCACATTGAATGGCGTGGAATGGCTGGCGCACCGCGGGTCAGTCGGCAAGCCCGCCGCAACAGAGTTGCGCATACAGGATGAAAACGGAAAAGCGCTGCCGCCGCGTACCGTGGGCGAGATTTACATGAAGGTGGCGGGCGGGGCCGAGAACGCCTACCACTACGTCGGCGCCGAGCGGCGAAGAACCGAAGACGGCTTCGAATCGCTGGGGGATTTCGGTTGGATGGATGAAGACGGGTATTTATATCTGGCCGGTCGCCGCACCGATCTCATGCTGGTGGGTGGGGCGAATGTGTATCCAGCGGAAATAGAAGCGGCGCTGATCGAGCATCCCGGGGTCGAGACCGCCGTGGTCATCGGCCTGCCGGATGACGACATGGGCGAGCTGCCGCATGCCATCATCAACCGCAACTTGCGGCATGCTTCACAAGTGAGCGCGGAGGAATTGGGCGCGTTCCTGGAAACGCGGCTGGCCAAGTACAAGATTCCGCGCGCGTTCGAGTTTGTCACGGAGCCGCTGCGCGATGACGCGGGCAAGGTGCGGCGCAGCCGGTTGCGCGAAGAGCGGGTGAAGAGCTAAACCGTCCGATGCTAACTGCTGGGCTACGTGTGGAAACCAGGGTCAGCCGCGGATAATTTATAATCCCTGCGTACAACGGCTTCGTTCAGGAGGTCCCATGACCACGGTGCAAATCCAGTTGCCCGACGAGTTGGCGCAGCAGGCGCGGAGCGCCGGGTTGTTATCGCCGGCCGCCCTGGAAAAGTGGCTGCGTGAGCAGCTCAGGACCCGGCAAGTGGATGAACTGTTCGCCGCATCGGACCGCATGATCGCAGTCGAAACGCCGGCGGTGATGTCGCCCGAGGAAGTGGCCGAGGAGATCGGGGCGATGCGCGCCGAACGCGCCAGCAAACACGGCCGCTGATGCGGGTTGTGCTCGACACCAACGTCGTCGCGTCGGCGTTGTTGTGGGGCGGCGTGCCTGACCAATTGCTGCGGGCGGGACGCGAGAACCGGATAAGCCTTTTCACCAGTACGCCACTATTGGCTGAGCTGACCGATATCCTGGGCCGGCGCAAGTTTGAAAAGAAGCTGGCGGCATCAGGCCTGACCGCCGAGCAGATTGTGGATCGCTACGTGGCGCTGGCGATGCTGGTGCGCCCGGCAACCATCGCGCCCGTCATCCTCAATGACCCTGACGATGATCACGTTCTATCTTGTGCCGCGGCTGCGCGCGCTGATTTGATCGTTTCGGGTGACCGGCATTTGCTCGACCTTGGGCGGTATCAGGAAATCCGCATCGTCAATTCTGCGGAAGCGTGGCAGGCCGTTCGCAGCAGTTGATGAAGTCCACGAAAGGGGACCCTAGCCCCACGCTAGTTCGTCTTGGCCTGAGCCTTCGCAACATGGTGCCGCGCCAACGTGAGCACGGTTTGATCGCCTTCGGCGATGGCCGCTTCGATGTAAGCCGCTGCCTGGTCCTGATTCTTCAGTTGCCCAATCAGCCCTTCCTCGTAGGAGACGCTGCGCGGTGCGCCGCGGCGGACTTTAGCCGCGGGCTTGGTAGTCCTTGAGATAGGCTTGCGCACGTTCTTGAGTTACTTTCCCGACGCCGCCCGCCGCTTGCCCACCAGCGCCGGAGCCGGCCGCCCACCCACCGTCAGATCGCGCACAAAGTTCGGCAGCGCGAACACCGCCTGGTGGGTGGCCCCGTTGTAATACTGCAGGTCGGACAGACCGCGGCGCGCGATGCGCCGGTCGATTTCGGCGCTGCTCACGGCCACCGGATCGAGCGTGTCCGAGCAGGCCGCCAGCGACCACAGGCTGCCGTACAGCGGAATGAACACCGTGTAGGGACGAACAATGGGGAACACGCGCGCCAGGCGCGCGTAGTGCTCCTTCACCCGGCCGGGCACGGACACGGGCGACCCCATGTGCAGCGTGAGCACACCGCCTGGGGCCAGGGCGCGGCGGCAGGACTCGAAAAACGCCTCCTCGTACAGGTCCGCCGCGGGGCCGATGGGGTCGGGCAGGTCAAGCGCGATGAGGTCGAACTTCTCGCCGGTTTCGGCGATGAACTTCAGGCCGTCCTCGATCAGCAGGCGCAGCTTGGGGCTGTCCAGCGAACCGTGGTGAACGTCGGCGAGGTATTTGCGCGACACCTCCACCACCTTGGCGTCCAGCTCCACCAGCGTGACGCGCGCAACCGTGGGATGTTTCAGCACCTCATCGGCCGCGCCGCCGTCGCCGCCGCCGATGATGAGCACCTCTTTGGGCGCGGCGTGGGCGGTGAGCGCGGGGTGGATGAGGTTCTCGTGGTAGAAAAACTCCTCGCCCTCGGAGGTCATGAAGCAGCCGTCCAGGCGCAGCAGCTTGCCGAACTGCGGCGTCTGGTGCATTTCCAGGGCCTGCAGGCCGGTGTGCAGCTCTTCCAGGCGCTTGGTCGAGCGGATGAAAAAGCCGTAGTCCGGGTTCAAGTGCTCGTACAGGTGCTGCTGGTCGCGCGGCACGTCGTGGCGCACGTAGTCGGTGGGCTTGAACAGCGCCATCAGGTCGTCCAGCACCTGGTTGGCCTTGGCGCTGTTGTCCTGGGTGTAATTGCACACGTACACGTCCAGCGTGACGCTGTTCAATTCCGGCCAGGTGTGGATGGCGAGGTGCGACTCGGCGAGTACAATGGCGCCCGTCACTCCGCCGGGGTCGGCGGATTCGCTGTCAAACTGGTGGAACAGGTCACCCAGGCTGGTGAGTCCGGCCTTCCGCACCGCTTCCAGGCAGAAGTCCCGCAGCGCGTCGCGATCGGTCAGATAGCGCGCATCGCCCTTACAGCCGTACAGGTTGGCAACGAGATGAAGACCGTTCAATTTGCATAAATCCCCATGCTGTCGTTGTTCTTTGGAGGAATACCACGAACAAGGAGCATTTGTTGGTAATCGCAGCCCCTTGTATTCCCCGTTTCAGTGGGAAGCGGTTGCTTGTATCTCCCCCACCGCCGCTGCAATCAGGCGGCCCGCGATCGACATTTTACCGGGAAGACGCGGCAAATTGCCAATTTCATACCAATTCGCCTCTTCAATCTCGGCCGGATCGACCGTGATCTCGCCTCCGGCGTAGTCGGCGAAGAACGCAATCATCATCTGGTGCGGAAAAGGCCAGGGCTGGCTGGCGAAGTAGCGGATGTTCTTCACCTTGATGCCCACTTCCTCGTTCACCTCGCGCGCCACGCACTGCTCCAGCGTCTCGCCCGGCTCGACGAAGCCGGCCAGCGCGCTCACCATGCCGCGGCGGAACTGCGGTCCTCGCGCCAGCAAAATGCGCGTGCCGTCGCGCACCAGCACCATGATGGCCGGCGTCACCTTGGGATAGACGATGTAGCGGCAGTTCGGGCACTCGCGCGCGCGTTCGTTGGCGCGCCGCAGCGTGGCCGTGCCGCACACGCCGCAGAACTGGTGCGTGCGCTCCCACTCCAGCAGCTGCACCGCGCGCCCCGCCACGGCCACGATGTCGTCGTCCATGGCGCCGTACAGCGTGCGCAGGTTCATCCAGTCCCAGCCCTCGGGCACGGGCGCGTCGGCCGGGGCCTCCATGACGTAGCAGTGCTGCTCGCCGAGCAGGCCGAGGTACTGGTGGCGTATGCCCCGGATGCCCAGCACTTCGGGATGAGCGAAGGGCGGCAGGGCGGCGCGGCCCTCGTCGCCCTGCGTCACCAGCAAGTCGCCGCCGCGGAACACGAACCACAGCGCCGAGGCCGGCGCCGGCTCGGGCGGCAGGTAGGCCGAGACATGGCTCGCGGCCCAGCGAAAGGGCATTTCGGCCCTGGCGTTCACGATCTCCTCCGAATCCATCATCATCCTCCACCCTTGCGCAGCCGGCGGATCAGGCTGGACGTATCCCAGCGCCCCCCGCCCTGTTTCGACAACTCGTCATAAAAGCCCGCCACCATGCGCGCCACCGGCAACTCGGCGCCGTTGCGCGCGGCCTCGTCCAGGCAGATGCCCAGGTCCTTGCGCATCCAGTCCACGGCGAAGCCGAAATCGAACTTGTCCTCGACCATGGTGCGGCCGCGGTTCTCCATCTGCCACGACTGCGCGGCGCCTTTGGAAATCACCTCCAGCACGAGCTTCGCATCGAGGCCGGCGCGTTGCGCGAAGGCAATGCCTTCCGACAACCCTTCGAGCAGGCCGGCGATGCAGATCTGGTTCACCATCTTGGTCAACTGGCCGGCCCCCGAAGGGCCCATCAGGGTCACCGCCTTGGCAAAGTGCGCGATCACCGGACGGGCGCGCTCGAACGCCGCGCCATCCCCGCCCACCATCACCGTCAACTGCCCATTCTCCGCGCCCGCCTGTCCCCCCGATACCGGAGCATCGAGGAAAGTGATGTCATGTTTCCGCGCCGCGGCGGCCAGTTCGCGCGCCACCCCGGCCGAGGCGGTCGTATGGTCCACAAAGATGGTTCCAGCCGACATGCCGGAAAAGGCGCCGTGCGCGCCCGTCGTGACCTGCCGCAAGTCGTCGTCGTTTCCGACGCAGGCAAACACAAGATCGGCCCCGCGCGCCGCTTCAACCGGCGTGGCCGCGCTCCGCCCCCCAAACTTTGCCACCCAGGCCTCAGCCTTGGCAGCGGTGCGGTTGTACACGGTCACCGCATGCCCGGCCTTGGCCAGATGCCCGGCCATGGGAAAGCCCATGACCCCCAAACCGATGAAGCTCAAATTCAAGAAATCAGTCCTGGTCGAATGTTGAGGCGGTATTCCGGGCAGCAAAGGCGGCGCGGCACAGGCCAAATGTACATTTTTATGGCCGGGCGCACCTGGGTGATGCAAAAACGCGCGAACCGCCCGGCCAAATCAGGTTCAAATCCCCTGAACGGCGGCAAAAACCCGCGAAATCCCGCATAATTATAGGCTTTCCAGCAGTTTTATCGGTCCAGCCTCCTCAGTTCAGCCTGCTTGTCGGCTGCCGTTTCAAGAACAGGAAATCAATGCAACCCGCCGAACGCGACCTTGCCAATGCCATCCGGGCGCTGGCCATGGACGCGGTGCAGGCCGCCAACTCCGGGCATCCGGGCATGCCCATGGGCATGGCCGAAATCGCCCTGGCGCTGTGGACCAAGCACCTGCGTCACAATCCCGCCGATCCGCACTGGCCCAACCGCGACCGTTTCGTGCTGTCCAACGGCCATGGCTCCATGCTGCAGTACGCCCTGCTGCACCTGACCGGCTACGACCTGCCCATCGAGGAGCTGAAGAACTTCCGCCAGCTCCATTCCAAGACCCCCGGCCATCCCGAATACGGCCTCACCCCCGGCGTGGAGACCACCACCGGCCCGCTCGGCCAGGGCTTCGCCAACGCCGTGGGCATGGCCATCGGCGAGCGCACCCTGGCGGCCGAGTTCAACCGCCCCGGCCTCGACCTCGTCGACCACCACACCTACGTGTTCATGGGCGACGGCTGCATGATGGAAGGCATATCCCACGAGGCGGCGGCGCTGGCCGGCACCCTGGGCCTGGGCAAGCTCATTGCCTTCTACGACGACAACGGCATCTCCATCGACTCGGAGAAGGGCAACATCAAGAGCTGGTACACCGACGACGTGCCCAAGCGCTTCGCCGCCTACGGCTGGCAGGTGGTGCCCAATGTCGACGGCCACGACGTGGCGGCGGTGCACCGCGCCATCCTCAAGGCCAAGAAGGAAACCGCCAGACCCACGCTGATCTGCTGCAAGACCATTATCGGCAAGGGCGCGCCGCACAAGGCCAACACCGGCGCCGCGCACGGGGCGGCGCTGGGCAAGGACGAAGTGGCCGCCACGCGCGAAGCCATCGGCTGGCCCTATCCGGCTTTCGAGATACCCAAGGAGATCTACGCCGCCTGGAACGCCAGGCGCAAGGGCGCGCGCCTGCAGCGCGAGTGGAAAAAGGTACAGGAGGCCTACGCCGCCCAGAACCCAGCGCTCGCCCGCGAATTCGAGCGCCGGTGCCTGGGCGCGCTGCCCGCCGACTGGGCCGAGAAGCGCGACGCCTACATCGCCAAGGTCGCCGCCAAGCCCGAGAACATTGCCACGCGCAAGGCCTCGCAGAACGCCATCGAGGGCTACGCCCCCATGCTGCCCGAGCTCATCGGCGGCTCGGCCGACCTCGCCCCCTCCAACCTCACCATCTGGTCAGGCGCCAAGCCCGTGGGTAATCCGGCGAGCACCGACCCGGTTGCGAGCCCGGGCGGTAATTACATTTATTACGGCGTGCGCGAATTCGGCATGACGGCCATCGCCACCGGGCTCGCGCTGCATGGCGGCCATATTCCCTTCACCGCCACTTTCCTGACCTTTTCGGACTACGCGCGCAACGCCATCCGCATGGCCGCGTTGATGAAAATCCGTTCCATCTATGTGTTCACGCACGATTCCGTCGGCCTGGGCGAGGATGGGCCCACGCACCAGTCGGTCGAGCACGCGGCCAGCCTGCGGCTCATTCCGCACCTTGAAGTGTGGCGCCCCGCCGACGACCTGGAAACGGCCATCGCCTGGGCCGTCGCGCTCGAGCGCACCGACGGACCCACCGCCCTGCTGCTGTCGCGCCAGAACCTGCCGCCGCAGCGCAATGCCGTGGGGCAGGACCTGAAAGCCGGCGCCGAGCTGGTGCGCCGCGGCGGCTACGTGCTGTCCGACGGCTCCAACGGGTCGGCGGCGAGCGCCGTCATCATCGCCACCGGCTCCGAAGTGCAGCTCGCCATGGCGGCGCAGAAGCAGCTCGCGGGCGAGGGCATCCACGTGCGCGTGGTGTCCATGCCCTGCACCGAGGCCTTCGACCGGCAGGACGCGGCCTACCGCGACTTCGTGCTGCCCCCCGGACAGCCGCGCGTGGCCGTGGAAGCCGGCGTCACGGCCGGCTGGTACAAGTACCTGGGCACCGGGGAAGGCGCCGTGGTGGGCATCGACCGCTTCGGCGA
>DATNCF010000339.1:0-5665 GCA_035571675.1 Burkholderiales bacterium
CGAAGAAGAAGTCGAAGGCCGCCACCGCCAGCACCGCGGTAAACACGGACGCACCACGCCCGAAACGCATGGCCACCAGCATCACGCCAAGCAGGTATATCATGACCAGGTTGATGAGTTCCTGCTCGTGCTCAAGCAGCAACCCAATGACGCTGCACAGCGCAACAGCGGCTGAGCCCGCCACGTAGCCCGGCCAACGCGCTTTCAGCCCCGATTCCTCGGGAAGGCCGAGATAAGCGCGGCTGCGGGTGAGCATGGGATTATCGCGCAGCGCATTGTCGCCTTCGCCCGCGCCGATGAGATGCAGTTCCATACCTTCGGCTTCGCGCACCACCGTGTCCACCACCGAGCCGAGGAGCCAGCGGCGCCAGCCCGTGCGCGTGGGTTTACCCAGCACAATGCGGGTGACGTTCTGAGAGCGAGCATAGTCCAGGATGGCCGCGCTCATGCTCTGGCCCGACAGCGCCACACTTCGGGCACCCAACTGCTCGGCGCGGCGCAACTGGCGCATCACCTCATCGCGCGCCCCAGCGGGCATGCGCTGCAGGGCCGGCGTTTCGACATACGCCACAATCCAGTCGGCGTGCGCGGCCGTGGCGAGTCGGCGTCCAGCCCGGATGAGCCGCTCTGCAAGTGGACCCGGACCGATGCAGACCAGAACCCGCTCGCCCGCTGGCCACACCTCGCGGATGCCCTCGGTCTCCCGGTAGTCGCGCATCTGCTCGTCGACGCGCTCGGCGGTGCGACGAAGCGACATCTCCCGCAGGGCCATAAGATTGCCCTTGCGGAAGAAATTTCGGATGGCCTGTTGGGCCTGCGCCGGCATGTACACCTTGCCTTCGCGCAGCCGCTGCAGCAAATCGTCGGGCGGGAGATCGACCAGTTCCACTTCGTCAGCGCGGTCGAATACGGTATCCGGGACCGTTTCGGCAACCTGAATCTGGGTAATGCCCGCCACTGCGTCTTTCAGGCTTTCCAGATGTTGCACATTGACGGCGGTGTACACGTCAATGCCCGCGTCCAGCAGTTCCTCAACGTCGTTCCAGCGCTTGGGATGACGCGACCCCGGGGCATTACTATGCGCAAGCTCGTCGACGACGATCAGGCCGGGGTGCCGCGCCAGTGCCGCGTCGAGGTCGAATTCGCGAAGCGTGCTGCCGCGGTGCTGAATTTCGCGCAGCGGCACCTGCTCCAGGTCGCCCAGCACTGCCAGCGTCTCGGCGCGGCCGTGAGTTTCCACCAGGCCCACCACCACGTCCATGCCTTCGCGGCGCTTCTCATTGGCCTCGGACAGCATGGCGTAGGTCTTGCCCACGCCGGCCGCGGCCCCGAAAAAAATCTTCAGACGGCCGCGGCGCGCCTTGTGCTCCGCTTCGCGCACGCGCGCAAGCAGGACATCTGGGTCTGGACGATCAGGAGAGGCGGCCAACAGTCGATTCTCGGAAAGGATGAGGCTTTCAGAATACGCCCTTGGCTTCCTGCCAGGGCAATGAGGCGATCAGGGGTACAAATCGTCAACCACAACCGATTTCTCGATGACACCAGACAGGGCGTCGCAAAAGACAATGCGTTCCTGGCCGTCGTTTTGCTCCAGATAGACCCGGACTTTCCAGGCGCGGTTAACCGACTTGACGCTCATCCGCTCAACCTTGCCGGGAAACGCAGCCAGCGCCGACTTGACGCATAACCGGCCGAGAGACTCTTCGGGTGGGCTGAACCAGCCCACCGCGCCTGCCGGTGCCGAGATGCAAAGCAGGAGGAGGGCAATGGCTCGCTCGCGCATGGCAGATGTCCGTTACGTCGCCTTGCTGGAATCCAACGCCAGGTTCAGGCGCAGCACATTGACGCGCGGTTCGCCGAGGAAACCGAACTGCCGCTCCTCCGTGGCTGCCCGGACGAACTCACGAACCTTTTCCGGCGGGAGGTCACGCGCCTTCGCCACGCGCGGCACCTGGTATTCGGCCGCGGCGGGGCTGATGTGCGGGTCGAGTCCGCTGCCCGAGGCGGTGACGAGGTCCGCCGGCACGGGCGCTGCGTTGGCGGGATCGGCATCGCGCAGCGCCTTGATCCGGGCGGTGACCGCGTCCTTCAAGGCTGGATTCAGGGGGCCCTGGTTGGACCCGGAGGAGGACGAGGCGTTGTTCGGGTATGGGCTGGTTGCCGAGGGGCGGGCCCAGAAGTGTTTGGGATCACCGAAAGCCTGGCCGATGAGTTCCGAGCCGACCAGTTTATTGTCCACGACAATCAGGCTTCCATCAGCCTTGCCCTGCATCAAGCCTTGGGCTATGCCGGTGACGAGCAAGGGGTACACAGCCCCGGTGATGATGGTAAGCACGATCATCATCAACAGGGCGGGCCGCAGTTCCTTGATCATGATTTTCCTTGTGGTTAGGTGAGTGTGCCGCGATTGTCAAGCGAATCCAAGCGCGACCAAAATCATGTCGATGACCTTGATGCCGATAAAGGGCACGATGATGCCGCCGATACCGTAGACGAGCGTGTTGGTGCGCAGCACCGCCGCCGCGCCCACCGCGCGGTAACGCACGCCCTTCAGCGCCAGCGGGATGAGCGCGATGATGATAAGGGCGTTGAAAATAACCGCGGACAGGATGGCGCTGGACGGACTCGCCAGGTGCATTACGTTGAGCGCATTCAACTGCGGATACGTCGTGGCGAAGGCTGCGGGAATGATGGCGAAATACTTGGCCACATCGTTGGCTATGGAAAAGGTGGTGAGCGAGCCGCGCGTCATCAGCAATTGCTTGCCGATCTCCACAATCTCGATCAGCTTGGTCGGATTTGAGTCGAGGTCCACCATGTTGCCCGCCTCCTTGGCCGCCTGGGTGCCCGTGTTCATGGCCACGGCCACGTCGGCTTGCGCGAGCGCCGGGGCGTCATTGGTGCCGTCGCCGGTCATGGCGACCAGCCGCCCTTCGCCCTGGGTTTCACGGATGAGCTTGAGCTTCGCCTCGGGGGTGGCCCCCGCGAGAAAGTCGTCCACGCCCGCCTCGGCAGCGATGGCCGCGGCGGTGAGACGGTTGTCACCGGTGATCATCACGGTGCGGATTCCCATGCGGCGCAACTCGGCAAAGCGTTCCTTGATGCCGCCCTTGACGATGTCTTTTAGTTCCACCACCCCCAGTACGCGCACTCGATTGCTTGCTGATTCCGCCACCACCAGCGGTGTCGAGCCGCGGCGGGCAGCGTTGTCAACAAGATTGCGCACTTCCGGCGGAAACTGACCGGAACGCGATTCCACCCAGGCGCGCACGGCGTCGGCCGCGCCCTTACGCACCTGACGCTCAGCCACGTCGACGCCGCTCATGCGGGTATAGGCGGAAAACGGGATGGCAGTGACGCCCGCGAGGTCACGCTCTCGGAAGTTGAACTTCTGCTTGGCCAGTACCACGATGGAGCGGCCCTCCGGCGTCTGGTCGGCGAGCGAGGCCAGTTGTGCCGCATCGGCAAGGTCGCGCTCATCCACACCGGGGGCAGGCAGGAAGGCGGCCGCCTGCCGGTTGCCGAGCGTGATGGTACCGGTCTTGTCCAGCAGCAGGACATCCACGTCCCCGGACGCCTCGACGGCGCGGCCGGAGGTGGCGATTACATTCGCGCGCAGCATGCGCCCGATGCCCGCCAAGCCGATGGCGGACAAGAGGCCGCCGATGGTGGTGGGGATGAGGCACACCAGGAGTGCAACCAATACAGTGATAGTGACCGGGTTTCCGCCCCTGACCAGTTCCACGCCATAGATGGAAAAAGGCAAGAGCGTCACCGTCGCCAGCATGAATACAAGAGTCATTTTGACCAGCAGGATGGTGAGTGCAATCTCGTTGGGTGTCTTCTGGCGCCGCGCGCCTTCCACCATCGCGATCATGCGGTCAATGAAAGCCTCGCCAGGATTGACGCTCACCTGCACCACGAGCCAGTCGGACAAGACACGCGTGCTGCCCGTCACCGAGGAAAAATCTCCGCCTGACTCGCGAATCACTGGTGCGGATTCGCCTGTAATGGCCGACTCGTCCACCGACGCCGCGCCCTCCAGCACTTCACCGTCCGCGGGAATGAATTCGCCAGCCTCCACCAGGACCACGTCGCCGCGCCGCAGCGCCGTCGATGGCACCATGGAGAAGCGCGAAGACCGCACCTGGCCTTCCAGCTTCTTGGCCATGATGTCACGCTTGGCGCCGCGCAGCGCCGCGGCTTGCGCTTTGCTGCGTCCTTCGGCCACGGCTTCGGCGAGATTGGCGAACAGCACTGTAAACCACAGCCACAGGGTGATTGCAAGAATGAATCCAGCGGACGCCTCGCCTTGGCCAGCCAGCGCCTGCACCCACAGAATCGTGGTGAGAATGCTGCCCACGTACACCACGAACATGACGGGGTTGCGCCACTGATGCTGGGGCAGGAGCTTGACAAAGGAATCGGCCAGCGCCTCGCGAACGATGTTGCCGGTGACCAGCGTGCGCGGGAGCGCAGGCGCGGCAGGTAATGTGGCCTGGGTGGACATGAGGTGTTCCTGGGATTAACTATTCAGCACGAGGTGCTCGACGATGGGACCTAGCGCCAGCGCCGGGAAGAAGGTGAGCGCGCCGACGATGATCACCACGCCCACCAGAAAAATGATGAACAGCGGCGTGTGTGTGGGCAGCGTTCCCACACCTGCGGGGATCTTTTTTTTGCCGACCAGAGAGCCGGCAAGCGCAAGCACCGGAATGATGATCCAGTAGCGGGCGAAGAACATCACCGTGCCGAGCGAAGTGTTGTAGAAGGGCGTGTTTGCGGAAAGGCCAGCAAAGGCGCTGCCGTTGTTTCCGGACGCCGAGGAGAATCCATACAGAATCTCGGAGAACGCATGGGTTCCCGGATTCGCAACCCCGGCCTTCCCCGCGTCCACCATGACGGCGAGCGCTGTCCCACCCAGACAGGTAAACAGCGGCACCAGAACCGCCAGCGACACCATCTTGACATCGAACGCTTCGATTTTCTTACCGAGATACTCCGGGGTGCGCCCGATCATGAGGCCCGCGATGAACACTGCGACCACGGCATACACCAGCATGCCGTACAGACCCGAACCTACGCCGCCAAAAATTACTTCGCCGATCTGGATGAGCCACAGGGGCACCGCGCCGCCCAGGGGGGTGAACGAATCATGCATGGAGTTGACCGATCCGTTGGAGGTCATGGTGGTCGCGGTGGCCCACAGCGCCGAGTTCGCGACGCCGAAGCGCAGTTCCTTGCCTTCCATGTTTCCGCCCGGCTGCACGGCCGAGGCCGTCTGATCCACGCCAAGTTTTGCGAGGGCGGGGTTGCCGGACACCTCCGACTGCACGCACACCGCGAGCAACACTAGGAACACCAGCGCCATGGCGCCAAATAACGCCCGACCCTGGCGGCGATCGCGGACCATAATGCCGAAGGTAATGCACAGCGCCGCCGCGATGAGCGGAAGCGAGAGCATTTCGAGAAAGTTGCTGAACGGGGTCGGGTTTTCGAATGGATGGGCGGAGTTCGCATTGAAGAAGCCGCCGCCGTTTGTCCCCAGCTGCTTGATCGCGATCTGCGAGGCCGCGGGCCCCACGGCGATGACCTGCTCCTTTAGGGTGGCCTTCTCAGTCACCGGATTGCCCTTGTCGTCCTTGACGGGTTGGCCGGCAGAATC
>DATNCF010000340.1:0-6171 GCA_035571675.1 Burkholderiales bacterium
GGCGGCCGCTCGGCCAACGCGCAATACCAGTACACGCTGCAGGGCGACAGCATCGCCGAGCTGCGCAGCTGGGAGCCGCGCATCCGCGCCGCCTTCAGCCAGCTGCCGCAACTCGCCGACGTCAATACCGACCAGCAGGACAAGGGCCTGCAGACCTCGCTGGTCATCGACCGCGCCACGGCTTCGCGGCTGGGCATCACCACCAGCATGATCGACGCCACGCTGAACGACCTGTTCGGGCAGCGCCAGGTCTCCACCATCTACAACCCGCTCAACCAGTACCACGTGGTGCTGGAGGCGGCGCCGCGCTTCTGGCAAAGCCCGGAGGTGCTGAACGATGTGTACGTCATGGCGCCCAACCACGTGCAGGTGCCGCTGTCGACCATCGCCCATTACGAGATGACCAACACGCGCCTGTCGGTGAACCACCAGGGCCAGTTCCCGGCCAGCACCATTTCCTTCAACCTGCCGCCCGACGTGTCGCTGTCCGACGCGACCAAGGCCGTGTTCCAGGCCATGGAGCGCATCGGCACGCCCACCACCCTGCACGGCACCTTCCAGGGCACGGCGCGCGCCTTCCAGGCGTCGCTGTCCAGCCAGCCCTGGCTCATCCTCGCCGCCATCATCGCGGTGTACATCGTGCTCGGCGTGCTGTACGAGAGCACGGTGCATCCCATCACCATCCTCTCCACCCTGCCCTCGGCCGGCGTGGGCGCGCTGCTCGCGCTGCTGCTGTTCAACACCGAGTTCAGCATCATCGCCTTCATCGGCGTGATCCTGCTCATCGGCATCGTCAAGAAGAACGCCATCATGATGATCGACTTCGCCCTGGACCTGGAGCGCGCCGAGGGACTGGCGCCGCGCGAGGCCATCCACAAGGCCTGCATGCTGCGCTTCCGCCCCATCATGATGACCACCATGGCGGCGCTGCTCGGGGCGGTGCCGCTGGCGCTGGGCAGCGGCGACGGCGCCGAGATGCGCCAGCCCCTGGGCATCGCCATCGTCGGCGGCCTGCTGGTCAGCCAACTGCTCACGCTGTACACCACGCCGGTGATCTATCTGTACCTGGAACGCTTCGGCCAATGGCTGCGCCGCCGCCGCGGCAAGCGCGATGTGCGGGCCGGCGAGGCCGGGGCGCTGGGAGCATGAGCATGCGCAATCTTCGTTCGTTCAGCCGCATCGTCCTTGCCGGCTGCGCCCTGCTGGCCGTCTTTTTGAACGGCTGCGCCGCCGGCCCCGACTACAAGCGGCCCGAGGCCGCGCTGCCCGCGGGCTTCAAGGAGGCGTGGAAGCCGGCGCAGCCGCGCGACGCGGCGCCGCGCGGCTCGTGGTGGGAGGTATTCGGCGACCCCGCCCTGAACCGGCTGGAAGAGCGCGTGAGCATTTCCAACCAGACCCTGGCGCAGGCCGAAGCCAAGGTGCGCCAGGCCCAGGCGCTGCTGGCTTCGGTGCGCGCCGGGGAATTCCCGACCGTCAGCGTCGGCGCCTCCACCACGCGCTCGCGCGCCTCCTCCACCACCATCGCCACGCCTTCGGCAACGCCGGTGTCGCGCGGCGTGGTGCAGAACTACAGCCTGCCCGTTTCCGCCACCTGGGAGCCGGACCTGTGGGGCCGGGTGCGGCGCGGCGTGGAGTCCAACCGCGCCGCGCTCGAAGCCAGCGTGGGCGACCTGGAGGCGGCGCGGCTGCTGGCGCAGGCCACGCTGGCGCAGAACTACTTCCAGTTGCGCGCGCTCGATGCCCAGCGCCGGTTGTTCGACGACAGCGTGGCCTCCTACCAGAGGTCGCTGCAACTGGTGCAGAACCAATACGACGTCGGCGTGGTCGCCAGGGCCGACGTGGTGCAGGCGCAGGTGCAGTTGAAGACCGCGCAGGCCCAGCTCATCGACCTGGGCGTGCAGCGCGCCCAGCTCGAGCACGCCATCGCCTTGCTGGTGGGCGAGGCGCCCTCCACTTTCTCGGTCGAGCGCGCGCCCCTCAGCGCCGCGCCGCCCGAGGTGCCGGTGGGCTTGCCCTCGGAACTGCTGGAACGCCGGCCCGACATCGCCGCGGCCGAGCGGCGCGTGGCGCAGGCCAATGCGCAGATCGGCGTGGCCATGGCGGCGTACTTCCCCACGCTTACTTTATCGGGCAGCATGGGCTACCAGAGCGCGACCTTTGCCCAGTGGCTTACGGCGCCCAGCCGCTTCTGGTCGCTGGGGCCGGCGCTGGCCCTGACCCTATTCGACGGCGGCCTGCGCCGCGCCCAGACCGACGAGGCGCGCGCCGCCTACGACGCCAACGTGGCCGCCTACCGGCAGACCGTGCTCACCGGGCTGCAGGACGTGGAGGACAACCTGGCGGCGCTGCGCATCCTGGCCGAGGAATCCATTACCCAGGACGAGGCGCTGCAACTGGCGCGGCAGTCGCTGGCGATCACGCTGAACCAGTACCGCGCCGGCACCGTGAGCTACCTCAACGTGGTGACGGCGCAGAACACGGCCCTGGCCAGCGAGCGCACCGCCATCGACCTGCGCAACCGCCGCCTGTCGGCCAGCGTGCTGCTGATCAAGGCGCTCGGCGGGGGATGGCGCGCGGGCGACATCCCCGCCGGCATGGCCGCCGCGGAAAAGGCCAAGCCGTAGCAATCAGCCATGGCGCGGCCGGGCGGGCGTTATGATGGTTCGGCTTGATTCCAACAAAGAGGCGAACATGAGAGCAGCCGTCATCAGCGCAGCCAGGACGCCCATGACCATCGAGGAAATTCGCCTCGACCGGCCGGGCCCGCGCGAAGTGCGCGTGCGGCTGGCCGCGAGCGGCCTGTGCCACAGCGACTACCACGTCATCGCCGGCGACCTGCCCGGCCGCTTCCCCGCCATCCTCGGCCACGAGCCGGCCGGCATCGTGGAGGAGGTCGGCGAACAGGTGACCCGGGTGAAGCGCGGCGACCAC
This sequence comes from Burkholderiales bacterium, assembly GCA_035571675.1. GTDB lineage: Bacteria > Pseudomonadota > Gammaproteobacteria > Burkholderiales > SG8-39 > CAIYPG01. The sequence goes on from DATNCF010000340.1 coordinate 2,932, forward strand.
GTGGTGGGCTGCGCCTCGGCGTTCTGTGGGCATTGCGGCAACTGCGTGCAGGGCTTCATCCAGCGCTGCATGGAAAAGCCGGCGCGCGGCAAGGGCGACCGGCCCAGTCACCTGCTGGGCGACACACCGGTGCTGGTGCGCACGCTGGCCGCCTTCGCCGAGGAAATCCTGGTGCACGAGAACGCGCTGGCCAGGCTGCCGCGCGAGATTCCACTCGACCGCGCCTGCATTCTCGGCTGCGCCCTGGTCACCGGCATCGGCGCGGTCCAGCGCCGCGCCCAGGTGCGCCCGGGCAGCAGCGTGGCCGTGATTGGCGCAGGCGGCGTGGGTTTGTCGGTCATCCAGGGCGCGCGGCTGGCCGGTGCGTCGCGCATCATCGCCGTGGACGTCTCGCCGGCCCGCCTCGAGCAGGCGAAGAAGTTCGGCGCCACCGACGCGGTGCCAGGCGGCGAGGACGCGCCCAAGGCCGTCGCCGAGCTCACCAAGGGCGGCGTGGACTATGCCTTCGAAGTGATCGGCCTCGCCGCGACCATTCAGCAGGGCGCGCGCATGCTGGGCTCGGGCGGAACGCTGACCATCGTCGGCATTCCTCCGGCCGGCACGCAACTGGCGCTGGGCGGGCTGGGTGAATTGCTGTTCAAGGAAGCGCGCATCCAGTGGAGCCTGATGGGCTCCAGCCCATTCACCGTGGACATCCCCAAGCTGGCCGGTCTCTATCTCGAGGGCAAGCTGGAACTGGACGCCATGGTTTCACAGCGCCTGCCGCTGGCCGACATCAACAAGGGCTTTGACTCCATGCTGTCCGGGCAGGGCGCGCGCAACGTGGTGGTGTTCGACGAGGTGCTGCGGCAGGCGGCGCGCGCGGCTTGAGCGGCCGGTCCGCCACTGCGGACCACAAGTCATGTCGGCCGGCTAGGAAGGGAGCTTGGTGACGGCACCGCGCTGCAGGCCATTGTGCAAGCCCTGGTTCTCCTTGCGCCAGCCGGCCATGTGCGCCTGGAATTTGCGGGCGGTGAGCGGCGTGCGCAGCGCGCGCAGCCGCGCCAGGGTGATGGAATCACCCGCGTCCACGTGCGACAGCAGGGTCCTGGGCACCACGTAGAATTCCCATTGCGACAGGTCCCAGGCGTCCCACTTGGCGGGGTCGCGTTCGGACTGGAAACAGAACACCACCTGGCCGGAGGCCAGCCGGGCGAGCGAGGCCGCCACGCCCGCCGCGCCCCTGAGGCCCCGGAACACAATCTTCGTGGGGTCGGGGACGGGCTTGGTGGATTCCGCCGGGCCGGCCAGGTTCCAGGAGCCGAGCACCGAGGCGGCGCGCACCTCGATGACGGCCTTGCCCGGCAAGGCGAGCTCGCCGCCGGCCTGGATGGCGCGCAACACGCTGCGCATGGGCAGGCCGAGCAGCGTGCCCACCAGCCAATGGGCAAAAATGCTTTTTGAATAATCGTCGTGGAGTTCAGCCGCGGCGGCCATCCAGAATTCGGCCAGGCTGGCCGGCACTGCCAAATCGGCGTCGCCGTGCAGGGCGGCGTTGGGGATGGAAGGAGACTCGGGTCCCCGGCTTTCGCGGGGGCCCTCGAAGCGCTGCAATTTCATCTGACCCGGTGATTCGTTTTAAGCAATACTTTCGACGCCGCGGCGCGGCGCAAGTTCCCTCCGGCCGCCTATTTCTACAGGCGATCTGTTGCACGCCCGTGAATCCCCCCTGCGCAGAGAAACGGAATCGTTGCCTGGCAACAAAACTGACAAAGACGCAAACTAAGAGCCAAACTAAGAGGCAAGCCCGCGTGGCAAACTGACGGGGAAGGAAACGGGCGGCCTCACGGCCGGGCGTGGCGCACTAATGCGTCAAACAAATTTCTGGGGACCACCCATGTCGGACACCATTGTCTGGATCAGCGGCGCCACCGGCGGCATCGGCGCTTCGCTCAAGCGCCACGTGCCCTATCCGGGGGCGCGCATCATCAACCTGGACGTGCGCGAGGCCGAGGGTTGCGAGAACGTGAAGTTCGACCTGCTCGATCCAGCTTCATGGGAACGCGTGGCGGCGCATTTCGCCGCCGAACTGGGAGCATTCAAGGGCAAGCGCGCGATTTTCCTGCAACAGGCCTTCGTGGCGAGCGGGATGGGCCTGATCGGCAAGGTCGACCGCGCTGGCTATAGCAATTCGTTAACGGCCAATTTCGTGGCGCCGGTCATGCTGGCCGAGGCCTTTCTGCGCGCGTCGCGGCCGGGTTACGAGCTCGGTCTGATGTTGATGTCCTCGGGCGCGGCCACGGGCACACTCGGGCAGTCGGCCTACGGCGCGGCCAAGGCGGGGCTGGAGACGTGGGTGAAAATTGCCCGCGCCGAGTTCAAGCGCCGCCCCGACACCTGGATCGTGGCCGTGCGTCCCGGGCTGGTGAGGACCGACACGGCCAGGAAAAGCCTGGACTGGGACAAGGAGCTTTATCCGCGCGTGGACGCATTGCGCGAGGCGTTCGGCACCGTTGGAGTGGATCCGGACCTGGGCGGGAAGCGCATCTGGAAAGTGTTGCCGCCCCAACCCGACCGGGCGCTCATCTCCTTCGACGGCAGCATCGACGACAAGGCCACGATCTAACGCCGATCTACAACACCGCGTGGACTGCGTGTGAGCCTTCGCGGCCCGCCGCCGCGGCCCGATCCGGCATGGGCGGGTAAATAAGCGCGCGGTCGAGATCGGTCACCGACCGGCAGCCCAACTGGCCGAGCACCCGGTCCATCTCTTCGCGCAGGATGCCCAGCGCGCCGGCGGCGCCCGCTTCGCCCGCCGAGGCCACGCCCCATAGCGGCGCGCGGCCCACCATGACCGTGGACGCGCCCATGGCCAGGGCCTTGACGATGTCGCCGCCGCGCGTGAAACCGCCGTCGATCAGCACGGGAACGCGCCCGCCCACCGCATCCAGCACATCGGGCAGTGCTTCGATGGTGGCCAGCGCCGAGTCCATGTTGCGCCCGCCGTGGTTGGAGACCACCACGCCGTCGGCCCCGTGTTCCACCGCCAGCGCCGCGTCGCCGGGATGCAGCACGCCCTTGATCAGGAACGGACCGTCCCACAGCGAGCGGATTTCCTTCACGTCGTCCCAGTCGATGGACGCGTCCAGCATGTTGGCGTTGGTCCACACCGAGGTGGTAACAGCGGTGCGCTGGGGATAGTGCGCCATGCGCGGCATGCCGCCGCGGGCGGCGTAGCCGCCCAGCACGTTGAGCGCCCAG
>DATNCF010000341.1:0-16499 GCA_035571675.1 Burkholderiales bacterium
CCGCGTCAACAAGGGCGAAAAGAAGAACAGCGAAGAGCTCGCGAAGAAGATGGCGGCCTTGTGCGACATCTTCGTCCACGACGCCTTCGGCACCGCCCACCGCGCCGAGGCCACGACAGAAGGCATCGCCCGCTATGCCCCGGTTGCCTGTGCCGGACCGCTCCTCGCGGCTGAAATCGAAGCTTTAAGCAAGGCCTTGGGCAATCCCAAACGTCCGTTGGTTGCCATCGTGGCCGGATCCAAGGTCTCCACCAAGCTCACCATCCTCGAAGCCCTGGCCGCCAAGGTGGATCAGCTCATCGTCGGCGGCGGCATTCTCAACACCTTCCTGCTCGCCACCGGCGCGCGCATCGGCAAGTCGCTGGCCGAGCGCGAACTGGTGGGCGATGCCAACAAGGTCATGGCCGCGCTCATGGCCAAGGGGGGGCACGTGCCCCTGCCCACCGACGTGGTCACGGCCAAGAAATTCGCCGCAGACGCCAAGGCCGAAACCAAGTCCATGCGCGACGTGGCCGAGGACGACATGATCCTCGACATCGGCCCGCAAAGCGCCAAGGTCATGGCCGACATGCTCGCGAAAGCCGGCACCATCGTCTGGAACGGCCCCGTGGGCGTGTTCGAGTTCGAGCAGTTCGGCCAGGGCACGCGCACCGTGGCCAGCGCCATCGCGAACTCCAGCGCCTTTTCCATCGCCGGCGGCGGCGACACCCTGGCCGCCATCGCCAAGTACGGCATCACCGACAAGATTTCCTATATCTCCACCGGAGGCGGAGCGTTCCTCGAATTCCTGGAAGGCAAGAAGTTGCCCGCCATCGAAGTGCTGGAAGAGCGGGCCAAAAAGTAGGACTCCGCTAACCGGCGGCGCGTGGTCAAATTCCGAGAACGAATCCCGGGCATACTATGAGAGCGTGCCCACGGGGTTAGGCGTGAACATCCTGACAACCGAATAACGATTCAAGGTTTCAGATTCAGGGTCAAACATACGCGCATGCGCAGCACCAAGATCGTCGCGACGCTAGGCCCCGCCACCAACACTCCAGAGGTGTTGGAAAAGATATTCAAAGCCGGCGTGGATGTCGTGCGCCTGAACTTCTCCCACGGCACGGCGGAAGACCACATCAAGCGCGCCGAACTGGTGCGTGAAGCGGCCCGCAAAGTCGGCAGAACCGTGGGCATCATGGCCGACCTGCAGGGGCCCAAGATCCGCATCGGCAAGTTCGAGGGCGGCAAGGTCACGCTGACCGAGGGCGACACCTTCACCCTCGACGCCGGGCGCGAACTGGGCGGGCAGGACGGCGTGGGCCTGGATTACAAGGAACTGCCGCGCGACGTCAAGAAGGGCGACGTGCTGCTGCTCGACGACGGGCGCATCGTGTTCGAAGTCGAGGAAGTGCGCGGCGAGCAGGTGCGCTGCAAGGTGGTGCACGGCGGCGAGCTGTCCAACAACAAGGGCATCAACCGCAAGGGCGGCGGCCTCACGGCGCCCGCGCTGACGGCCAAGGACATGGAAGACATCCGCACCGCGAGCACCATCAAGGTCGACTACCTCGCCGTGTCCTTTCCCAAGTCGAGCGCCGACATGTACATGGCGCGCCAGCTCCAGCGCGCCGCCCACGGCGAGGCGCTGCTCATCGCCAAGATCGAGCGCGCCGAGGCCGTCGAGCCCCGCGCGCTGGAAGACATCATGTCGGCATCGGATGGCATCATGGTGGCGCGCGGCGACCTCGCGGTCGAAGTGGGTGACGCCTCTGTGCCGGCGCTGCAAAAGCGCATGATCCGCCTGGCGCGCGAGCTGAACAAGCTCACCATCACCGCCACGCAAATGCTGGAATCCATGATTTCCAGCCCCATCCCCACGCGCGCCGAAGTGTCCGACGTGGCCAACGCCGTGCTCGACGGCACCGACGCCGTCATGCTCTCGGCCGAAACCGCCGCCGGCCGCTATCCCGTACAGGCCGTCGAGGCCATGCACCGCATCTGCGTCGAAGCCGAACTCACCCAACCGGTGACGCTGGACGAGGAATTCCTCAACCGCCGGTTTGGAAGAGTCGACCAGTCGGTGGCCATGGCCGCCCTGTTCACCGCCTACCATCTGAAGGTGCACGCCATCGCGGCGTTGACCGAGTCAGGCGCCACGGCACTGTGGATGTCGCGCCTGAACTGCGGAGTACCCATATACGCCCTGACCACCAAGCCCTCGACGCGCTATCGGACAACGCTGTTCAGGGACACCTACCCGCTCATGGTCAAGCACGATGGGCTCGACCGTGAACAACTGCTGGCCCACGCCGAGCAGGTGTTGGTGGACGCCGGGGTGGTGAAACCCGGAGACGTCATCGTCATGACCATAGGCGAGCCCATAGGCGCGTCGGGCGGAACGAACACCATGAAAATAGTCAGGGTAGGAGACCACTCGCAACCGAAACAATAAAAATAACAGAATAAAACCGGAAGGCTGCCTATTCGAGCGAGGTGTGCTCCCTTCTCCCCCCCGGGAGAAGGGCCGGGGATGAGGGTGACCAGAATCAATCTTTAAAATCTGGTCATGCCTAGAGCATAGACCCTTCTTTGCGTTAGACTTTTTAGCCTATCCGATGCCGGCATTCCCCGTGGTTTTTGGCGGCGCGGTTGGGTAAAATTCACCGCTTATCTATGTACCAAAGCATTGTCTGGAGGAAGAATTCATGAGTGCTGCTGAACTGGCTAAAGTTGCCAAGGCCATGGTGGCGAAAGGCCGGGGCATCCTGGCTGCGGACGAATCGACAGGCACCATCCAAAAGCGCTTCGACAGCATCAACGTCGAGAACACCGAAGAAAACCGCCGCGCCTACCGCGACATGCTGTTCAGCACGCGCGGCATCGGCGAGCACATCAGCGGCGTCATCCTCTACGACGAAACGCTGCGCCAGAAATCCGCCGACGGCACGCCCTTCACCACGCTGCTGCAGAAAAACGGCGTGATCCCCGGCATCAAGGTCGACAACGGCGCCAAGCCCATGGCCCTGTGCCCGGGCGAAACCGTCACCGAAGGCCTCGACGGCCTCGCCAAGCGCTGCGCCGAGTACTACAAGCTGGGCGCGCGCTTCGCCAAGTGGCGCGCCGTCATCACCATCGGCTCCGACATCCCCTCGGCCTCGTGCATCTGGGCCAACGCCCACGCCCTGGCCCGCTACGCCGCCATCTGTCAGAGCGAGGGCCTGGTGCCCATCGTCGAGCCCGAAGTGCTCATGGACGGCGACCACACCATCGAGCGCTGCCAGGACATCACCGAGTGGACGCTCTCGGCCACCTTCGACGCCCTGTACAACCAGCGCGTGGTGCTGGAGCACATGATCCTCAAGCCCTCCATGGTCATTTCGGGCAAGGACTGCCCCGTGCAGGCCAAGCCGGACGAAGTGGCCGAGCGCACCCTGGCCTGCCTCAAGCGCACCGTCCCCGCCGCCGTCCCCGGCATCGCTTTTCTTTCGGGCGGCCAGAGCGACGAACTCGCCACTGAGCACCTGCACATCATGAACAAGCTGGGCGGGGGGCCGTGGGCGCTGTCGTTCTCCTACGGCCGAGCCCTGCAGCAACCCTCGCTGAAGGCCTGGAGAGGCCAAGCCGGAAACGTAGCCGCCGGCCAGGCCGCCCTGGCCCACCGGGCCCGCATGAACAGCCTGGCCTGCATGGGCAAATACAGTCCGGATTTGGAGAAAAAGGCCGCCTAAAAGGCTAAAATCCGCTTCACGAAGCCCCCGGCTCCGCCGGGGTGGTTCCCCGAGGCACAGGCCTCGGCCCGGCACCAAAAATACCGCCGCGGATGCGGCGGGCCTCGTTAAAATTACCCTTTTACGACTGGCCGCAATTTTTCTTTGTTGCGGCCGCTTTTATTTTTGTGAGGCGTCCGTGAGCCAGCCCTTGTACCAGTCCTCCATCAAATCGCTCCCCTTCCTGACCCGCGGTAAGGTTAGAGATATGTATGCGGTAGGGGACGACAAGCTGCTAATAGTCACAACCGATCGCTTGTCCGCTTTCGACGTCGTGCTGCCCGACGCCATCCCCGACAAAGGCGCCGTCCTGAACGCCATGTCCAATTTCTGGACCCAGCGCCTCGGCCACATCGTGCCCAACCACCTCACCGGCATGGCGCCCGAATCGGTGGTGGCGCCCAGCGAAGTCGAGCAGGTCAAGGGCCGCGCCGTGGTGGTGAAGAAGCTCAAGGCCCTGCCCATCGAGGCCGTGGTGCGCGGCTACATCATCGGCTCGGGCTGGAAGGATTACCAGAAGACCGGCAAGGTGTGCGGCATCGCGCTGCCCGCCGGCCTCAAGCAGGCCGACAAGCTGCCCGACATCATTTTCACGCCCTCCACCAAGGCCGACGTGGGCGACCACGACGAGAACATTTCCTTCGAGCAGGTTGAAGAGCGGATCGGCAAGCCCCTGGCGGCCCAGCTCCGCGACGTGGCCATCCGCCTCTACAAAGAGGCCTCCGAGTACGCGGCCACGCGCGGCATCATCATCGCCGACACCAAGTTCGAGTTCGGCCAAGACAAGGATGGCAAGCTCGTGCTCATCGACGAGGCGCTCACCGCCGACTCGTCGCGCTTCTGGCCGGCCGACCAGTACAAGCCCGACACCAGCCCGCCCTCGTACGACAAGCAGTACGTGCGCGACTACCTCGAGACCCTGAGCTGGAACAAGAAGCCGCCCGCGCCCAAGCTGCCGGCCGACGTGATCGCCAAGACCTCCGAGAAATACCGCGAGGCGCTCAAGCAGCTCACGGGCTCGTCGCTCTAAATCCACACCACAAAATATCCAACTTCACCCTAACACCCCAAGGAACAAGGGAGCAAACAACATGGCAAGAAGACCGCTCGTCGGCATCGTCATGGGCAGCACCAGCGACTGGCCCACCATGGAGGTGGCCGCCAAGCAGTTGAAGGAATTCGGCGTGCCCTACGAGGCCAAGGCCCTGTCGGCGCACCGCACGCCCGAGGCGCTGGCCGAGTGGATCGAAACCTCCGAGAAGCACGGCGTGCGCTGCTTCATCGCCGCCGCGGGCGGCGCCGCGCACCTCGCGGGCGTGGTGGCGGCCAAGACCACGCTGCCCGTGCTGGGCGTGCCCATGCCATCCAAGCACCTGCAGGGCCTGGATTCGCTGCTCTCCATGGTGCAAATGCCCAAGGGCATTCCCGTGGCCACCTTCGCCATCGGCGACGCGGGCGCGGGCAACGCGGCGCTGTTCGCCGTGGCCATGCTGGCCCTCAGCGACGCCGGCATCGCCAAGAAGCTCGAAGAGTTCCGCGACAAGCAGACCAAGGCCGTGCTCGCCGCCAAGCTGCCGGAATAGGTGCCGATGCAAGAAGCAACACCCGAGGGCCAGGGTCAAAACCCCGAGAACCCTCAAGCAAGTCCTGAGAGCACGGCCGAAGGGGCGGGAGCGGCTGAGGGCACCAAGGCCGCTGCCACGCCTCCCTGGGCCAAGGCGCACGCTTCTACACCGGCCGTCCCCACCTCCTCGGTCGAAATCAGCACCGATGTCGACAAGGCCGCCGCCATCCTGCGCGCGGGCGGCCTCGTGGCCATCCCCACCGAGACCGTCTACGGCCTGGCCTGCGACGCGCGCAACGCCGAGGCGCTCAAGCGCCTGTACAAGGTCAAGGGCCGCCCCGGCAGCCATCCCGTCATCGTGCACGTGGCCGACGCATCGGCCCTGGGCGACTGGGGCCGCGACGTGCCCGATTACGCGCAAAAGCTGGCCGAGCGCTTCTGGCCCGGCCCGCTCACCCTGGTGGTTAAAAGATCAGAAGGCGTGCCCGACGCCGTCACCGGCGGGCAGGACACCGTGGGCATCCGCATGCCGCGCCACGACATGGCGTTGGCTCTGCTGCAGGCTTTGGATCAGGGACAAGCCCCAAGGTTCGGCTTGGCCGCCCCCTCCGCCAACAAGTTCGGCCGCGTCAGCCCCACCCAGGCCGAGCACGTGCGCGACCTCGGCGACACCATCGACCTCATTCTCGACGGCGGCGCGTGCGAAGTGGGCATCGAATCGACCATTGTCGATTGCACCGGCGAGGCGCCGGTCATTCTGCGGCCCGGTAAGGTTTCCGCATCGGACATTGAAGCCTGCATCGGGCTGGCGCCCGGCGCCCCGTCAACGAGCGCGCACGGCGCCCCCTCAACGAGCGCGCACGGCGCGCAAGGGCGAGCCGCCAGCTCTGACGATGCCAAGGAGCGCACTCGCGCGCCAGGCACGCTGCCCCACCACTACGCCCCCCGGGCCAAGGTGCGTCTGCTCAAGCGCAGCGGCATGATCGAAGCCATGGCCAACCGCCAGGGCGGCCAGCGCCTCGCGGCGCTGGCGCTGGAGATCCCGGTGGCGAGGCTGCCCGCGGCGCTGTCCATCGTGGTGCCGGCCGTGGCGTCGAGCTACGCCCGCGCCCTCTATGCCAACCTGCGCCTGCTCGACGCGGCCGGCGCCGACGTCATCCTGGTCGAATCCCCGCCTGAAACGCCCGCCTGGGCCGCCGTGCTCGACCGCCTGCGCCGGGCGGCCACACCCGAAGTGCCCAAGAAAAAGAAGGGCGCCGTGGTGCAGGAAGCCGAGGCGGAGATCGCGCCGGTGGAGCAGTCAGCAGAAGAACCTGTGGTCGAGCAACCGTCGGCGGATGCCGCAGACTAGATTCTCCCTCGTGACGTGGGTTTCGAGCTTGAATGGTATAGCACTGAGTGCTATATAGAAGACGATGCGCAAGACAAAGTCAAAAATTCTTGATGCGGTACGGCAAACCGCGAAAGGATTGCACGAGGCCGGCGTGATGGATCAGGTCACGCTGCGGGAATTTGACACTCTGTGTCTACCGCCTGTGGAACCACTGGAGCCCAAGCAGATCAAGAAGATAAGGGAGTCATCGCATGTCAGCCAAGCGGTATTCGCTGCGCTGCTCAATACAAGCGTGTCTACCGTTCAGAAATGGGAGATCGGGCAGAAGCGGCCAACCGGCGCAGCGCTCAAGTTGCTGCATCTGGTGAGCAAACGCGGGTTGGATATCGTCACCTGAACCAGCCCCAGAGTGAGGCCGCTGGCGGAGCAACCAGCTACCGGGCTACCTCCGTCGGACGCCCAGGAACCTGAATAGCTTGGGCGGCTCAAGCGGCGTGTTGAACGGCCGCACTTCAAAGGAAATCCGCAAGCTCCTTGGAGGCCTGTAGATCCCGTAGGGCTTCGTCCCTGACCGCGAAGAAGTCGCCCCAGCCGTTCTCGGCCGGCTTCGTCGGGGGAATAACCTTTCCAGTCTTGCGGCCCACGGCAACCCCCGCTACTGCGCCGCCGCCTGCGCCTTGCGCGCCAGCAGCCGCCCGAACGCATCCATCGACATCAGGTGGGCGTACACCCGCCCCAGGATGCCCTTCTTGATCAGCGTTTTGAGCTGGGTGGCGTTGAGGTTTTCGATCTTGGGCTCGTTCACGCGCTGCATGCCGGCGAGGTTGATCGGCCCGGTGGCATTGAGCGTGGCCTGCAGCGTGAAGGGCTCGAGCAGGCCGTAGTCGGCCAGGATGGCGCTCATCTCGCGCGTGCGCTCAAGGTCGCGCTCGTACTCCTCCAGCAGCTTGGCGATGGGCTCCCAGGCGGGGCTGGCCTTGCCGGCCGCGTCGAACATCAGCGCCCCGTCGGCGTCGTTCTCGTCGGCCAGGCACGATTTCTCGATGCAGGTGAGGCGGTCGGCCTGCTCCTGGTTGTCGAGCGTCACCTTGGCCATGCAGAAGGGGTAGCGGCGGATGTAGGCCGGCACGTAAGCGGCCGGGTCCCAGGCGCCGTCGCGCACGAACAGGTTCTCGTTGCCCGCCACCCCGATCAGCGCCACCGGCGCATAGCTCTTGCCCCCGTCGGAGGTGACGAACACCAGCGGGTAATCGCGCGCCGCGATGGCGAATTCCGAAAAGGAAATCGGCACCGCGTTGGTCTCGGTCACGAACGGCGGCAGCGTGCCGGGGCGGGTCAGGCGCACGCGGCTGTTGCGGTAGAAGGGGACGATGTTCTTGTAGCCGAAGGGCGGGTTGATCTGCATGGTTTATCCCGAAAAGGCGGCGAAAATGGCAATGAAATCAGCCAAATCATAGCCTGTCGGGGGGCTTTCCGGTTTGCCGCCTTTTGCCCAAAAAGGTAGAATTCACGCCTCGTGGGGACGTAGCTCAGCTGGGAGAGCGTCGCGTTCGCAATGCGAAGGTCGGGAGTTCGATCCTCCTCGTCTCCACCAGCAACCATCAGAAGCACCCCAAGGGGTGCTTTTTTCATGTCTGCTTCCCCCTACGAGGGCCTTCGCTTTCAGCACTATGTTGCCTAATTTTTGCTGCCGATAAACAATCCCAGTACAGAAAAATAGAGCTGCAACAAAATTATTGTGGTGAGGGAGCTCCGGGTGTCAGAAAAAATCGAAACCACCAAGTCCTTGTTGCATCCACTGCTCGCAACCAAGCCTGGACGCCAACGGGAATACCTGACGCGTAAAGACCTATTTGTAGTTCAAAGTGTTCATCCCGCCGACGTCGCTAAATTCGAAGCCGACGGATGGTCTGTCCAGCGAGAAGGTAGTCGCAAAGTCCGTATTCGGAAACCTAAAAATCCCGATGCATTGCTGGAGGATCAGACGTGGTGCTTGTTCTACCGAATGGGCTACCCGGAAATTAACGGTAGAAAATTCAAAATTAAGTATCTACGCCCAGATGGAACAGAAGGTGAAAAGCAGGTGGATGTTTTTGCAAAGGACGACGAAACCGTAGTCGTTGCGGAGTGCAAAGCGAGAGAAACGCGAGGGAGACGATCCTTACAAAAGGATCTTCATGAAACTGAATCGTTGCAAAAGCCCTTCTCGAACAGCATAAGGGCGCATTTCGGTGGAAAGTTCAGGCCCAAAATTATATGGATGTACGTCACAAATAACATCATATGGTCCGAGCCTGATCTTGAACGCGCGGCCGCCATAAATGTGCGTGTCGTAACCGAGAATGAAATGCAGTATTTCGACTCGTTCATACGACATATGGGACCGGCTGGGCGATTTCAGTTTCTTGCTGAGTTTTTACAAGGGCAAGATATTCCGGGCTTAAGCGACGTCAGAGTTCCCGCTACTCGTGGCAAATTGGGTCGCCATACCTTCTACAGCTTCGTCACAACCCCTCGCCATTTACTGAAAATTGCGTACGTCAACCACCTGGCTTTAAATCATCCGGATGGACGCCCTGCTTATCAGAGGATGATTACTCCATCCCGAATTAAAGAGATCGGCGGCTTCATTAAGAAAGGGGGGTTCTTTCCAACAAATCTTCTCGTAAATTTGACGGAGAAGTGTCGCTTCGATCTGTTGCCTAACAAAGAAAACGCTGATCCCAACATAAAATTTGGCTGGTTATATCTTCCCAATAAATACAAGTCGGCATGGGTGATTGACGGTCAACATAGGCTGTACGGATATTCCAATCTTGACGAAAAGCATTGGGACCAAAGCGTGGCAGTCATTGCATTTGAAGGCATTGACACGAAGGACGAGGCGGATCTATTTGTGACCATAAATCACAAGCAAAAGAGCGTTCCAAGAAGCGTAATAGTTTCTCTTCAGGCAGATCTGAAATGGGGTTCCGATGACCCCAAGGAGCGCCTTTCGGCACTTAGTTCTCGCCTTGTAAAAACCTTGAACTCCGATCCAACGAGCCCCTTTTTCCAACGTTTTTCAGTTCAAGGGGTGGTCGCAAAAGAAAATCAAAGTCTAACAATGCCTGAAGTAGTACAAGGACTGAACAAATCAGGTCTGCTCGGTCGAAATATCCACAAGGGCGTGCTGTCTCCCGGGCCACTTTCGGGCTCCGTGGACGATGAAACCAACGATCGTGCTAGAAGAGTAATCAATGGCTACTTTGGACGATTGAGAGAAGCCAACATTGAGCGCTGGGAGGCCGCCAGACGGGCTTTTATCTCTACAAACCCTGGTATACGTGCGCAGTTGCTCTTGCTTGCGGAAATCATCAGGTATCTCAAGAAAGGGGATGTCGAGCCGCAATTACTAGACGAGGACACTCTGCTAAAGCACATTCTAAAAACAGCGCAACCGGTATTCGACTTTATCGAAACGGCGCCGGACGAAGATATCTATGACAAGTTTTCGCGAAAATTTGGCGAGGGTGGTGTTAGGGAATATGGGGACAACTTAACCGAGCTGGTATTGGGTAAATTTCCCGATTTCGGGTCGGAGGAATTCAAATCCCGCCTGGCGAAGCGTTCTGACGATAGGGCTAAACAAACCGATCAGGACGTGATTCAACTTCACAAGGACATTACTGACTACGTATTCAAAGTCCTCAAGCGGCAGTTTGGCACTGCAATTGGAAAGTCCGGTCAGATGGCATATTGGGAAAAGGGCGTCGAGAGTCCAAAGATAAAACAGGACGCCTATGCCAGGATGCTTCAAGACGGCTCTAAGCATCCGATGGAGGCCTACGTGGACGTGCTTCATTTGAAAGAGATTGTTGCGCAAAAAGCGACATGGCCTTTGTTTGAGAGCGTGTTCAATATCCCGATGAAAGGAGAGGCGAAAGGCAAGGCTCACTACGTAGGCTGGCTCGCCAGGTTCAACGAATTGCGCAGAATTCCTGCCCACTCTAGCGGCGTACGGACTTACGAGGAAGAAGATTATGAATTTATGAAACATATTAAGTACGAATTTTATCGAAGGAGGAATTCAGAATTGGGTATCGAAGACATAGAGCAATTTGCTTAGTAGCTACCGGTCCTGGCAGGAATTGCGATTGATGGTCACGTTATGAAGTACATGGGCTCAAAGAAATCGATGCTACTGAATGGGCTCGGAACCCTTATAAATTCTGAATTGGAAAACGCCAAACGCTTTATTGATCTTTTCACGGGATCCGCCGCTGTCGCATGGTTTGTTGCTACGAAGCACGATGTTCCAGTTTACGCGTACGATCTGCAGCGTTACAGTACGGCACTGGCAAATGCAGTTATAAGTCGTACGAAAGTCTTGTCCAGCGACGAGATCTGGCGCGAATGGGAAACTAGAGCGAAGGAAATAATGGATGGTCGTCGGTACCCTTCTGCGGCGCGACTTACTCAAGCCAAAGTGCAAGATATCCGGCGGTGGTGTTCAAGGCAAGAATTGTGGACCCTGACTAAAGCGTACGGAGGTCACTATTTTAGTGCCAAGCAAGCCATGTGGTTGGATGCACTTCGTAAGACGCTACCGAAGAATTTTGACGCAAAACGTGCTGCACTTGGAGCTCTTATTGAAGGGGCTAGTCAATGCGCCGCAGCTCCAGGGCATACGGCGCAACCATTTCAACCGACTAGAAGTGCGAAACCATTTCTACAAGAAGCTTGGGATAGGGATATTCGATCGGCTGTAAAACGAGCGCTTAGTGCCATCTGCAAGATGACGGCTAAACAGAAGGGGCGGGCTTCTGCTTGCGATGCGAATCAATCCGCTGGTGGTCTTAAGGAGGGAGATCTCGTTTTTGTTGATCCGCCTTACTCGGGTGTTCACTACAGTCGCTTTTATCACGTTCTAGAATCGTTGGCGCGCGGGCGTTGCGGTGAAGTTTCTGGTGTCGGACGCTATCCATCCAATAAACAGCGCCCAAGATCAAAGTACAGCGTTGTTAGTGAGTCCGTGGATGCCGTGGACAACCTCTTGAAGACTCTATCTGCAAAAAAAACGCGCGTTATCTTTACATTCCCGGAGCACGAGTGTTCAAACGGATTGTCTGGAGAGCGAGTTCGCACAATTGCTAATAAATACTTTGTAATTAATGAACAAGCTGTAGCTAGTAGATTTAGCACTCTCGGTGGATATGGAGGTCAGGATGTCCGACAAGATGGCAGAGCGGCGAGGCACGATGCAAAAGAACTCATATTGCTGTTGAGCCCCAAATAGGTCGGTGCGAAGGAGATCCTTCTGGGACGCCACCAGCATCAATTCCCTGATCTAGTACAACCCTCCCCCTAATTTAGTACCTGCCCCATCCCACCCCGCCCCCCAACGACTACCCTGACCCTAGCTAATCCGGTTTTCTACAAACAACAAAAGGCGGGAGGTCAGTACCGGCGCACCGGCGCCGTCAGCCTGCCGCGTGGCGCACGCTAGGGCTTTGCCAAACCCCGCTGCGGCGCGGTTTTCTTTTGCGGGGCGGCCGTCGCCGCTGAAGCCGTATACGCGCCGACCAGTTGGTCCATACGCGCCGTGCCCGAGGTTTTCAGCCTGGCCCACGCCTGGCGCACAACCTCCGGGTGGGATTGCCGGAAGGCCTTGCTGAAGCCAAGGTAGTTGTGCACGTACAGCAGCGGTTCTTTCACCGCTGCAATGTCGGTGCGGCAATTGCGGGCTGAGGCCGGGGCCGACGGTGACCACCGCGCGCACGTGTCGGCTGTGCAGCATCTTGATCAGCCCTTCGGCGTTGTGCGGCCCGGTGACGATGCGTAGCCGAGCTTTTGCAGCATGGTGGTGAAGTAGAAGGCGCCTATGGTCAGCGGAGAGGGCGGGCGCCGTGGGCCTGCCTTGAATTCACCAAGGCGGCTCGCTTCGGTGTACAGGGTCACGGGGATCATGACGGCGCCGGCGGGGTCGATGCGGTTTGCCGGCGTGGACGGGAACTCGATGCCGCCGACCAGCCCGCAGTCGGGCTCGATGAAGTAGGCGGCGTCGAGTTCTCCGCGCATGGTGGCGATGCGGACGCGGGGAATGGGCAGCCGTACGAACTGGAGCCAGCAGCCGGCGGCGGCGAACACTTCCTGCGCCAGTTCCAGCGCCGCGCCGGGGCGCGCGGCAAAGCAAGCCGTCGTCGCTAATGTAGGGGGCGGCTACCTCTTCATCCCGCTTTTCTGCGTCGCTTCCGGACCAACCCAATCAGCCCCAAACCACCAAGCATCATGGCGTAGGTTTCGGGCTCAGGGACGGGTTGAGTTCCGCTGGTGAGGTGCAGTGAGATGCCGCCGCCATTGTCAGAGTATTGAGTTGGATTATCGCCAACGCCAAAGTAAACGTTGCTCGTTCCAGTCAAAGTAAATGATCCACCGAAAGCCTCGGCAAATGCGGTAGCGGCGTCAAATGGGAAGTCCGAGGGGTAATAGGAGGTCACGTGGTCCTTGTCGTTGATGGCGATGTTGTATCCACCGGACCACTGCCCATTTCCGAAGCTATAGGCCCCACCGTAGAGCGCACCGGCAAATGTACTGCTGCTGACCGGAGTGAATTGATAGGTGCCGGCGTCCAGTGTCACCATCAGGGCGGACGAGAGATCACCAATACCGGGGTACAACTGTGTAAACCCCGAGAAATTGATTACCGTATCGACCGAGGCCTTCGAAGCGCCCGCCATGCCGAAGCCCATCGCGACGGCAAAACCAGTTATCAGCAATTTCTTCATTTCAGCCTCACAGTCTCGATGTGATCCGATCTGAATCCAGGCGGCTTTCTGCCTCGTGGCCTGGCAGCTCACCCAGCTCTTTCATGCCAATGCTTTGTCAAATATAGCCACAAGTCAGACAAGGTCAATGGGAGGTGTCGACTAGATGGAATAGGATCAATAGCCCGGTGTTCGGGGTTAACCCATTGAACATAAGGGCCATAGCACCGTTCAACACGGAAAACTCGTGCCGAATTTCGACAGCGGCGAAGGGTAGAAGCGGCCTGAAGTATGCGACCCGCTATCGCGAAGAAGGCAATTATGACGCCGTCATGGGCGCTGGTGCGAATTCGGGCCTTCTTGTTGCCATGCGCCACGCAGA
This sequence comes from Burkholderiales bacterium, assembly GCA_035571675.1. Lineage (GTDB taxonomy): Bacteria > Pseudomonadota > Gammaproteobacteria > Burkholderiales > SG8-39 > CAIYPG01. The sequence goes on from DATNCF010000341.1 coordinate 13,772, forward strand.
AGCTGTGCGTGGCTTGCCTTTGCCCTAATGCAGCGATTCACTCCGTACTGCTGTACGCATGAAATCCTGCAAGTTCGACCGCGTGGTCGGCCCAAAAAACGGGTCCTGGCACAGCTCGCGCAGCAACATAATCGTATTCGCCGCTCCATCCAAAAACTCGAAGTGGCAGCTCTCGGTGAGCGTGCAGCGCTCGAACACCGGGATGATCCCGCCCGAATACATGAAGGCGCAGTTGGCGAAGGCGCAGTCGACGAACTTCATGCCGTCGGCGTCGATCGACTGGTTGGAGAATTTTTTCTTGGCGATTCTCATTTTGCCGCCGGCGGCGCGCCGGGTTTGCGGCCGGCCGTTCGCGGCGGAATGAACCCCGCCACCCTGCACGACAGCCCCTCAACCTTCTGCTTACCCCGATAGCGGATCACCTGGCAGGTCATGATGTCGCCGCTCGCCGAGAGCTGCGCGATGTTGCGCTTCACGCTGGCCAGGGGCAGCCGCAGGGCCGTGGCGATGTCGGCGTCGAGCTGCTCGCCCTGGGACTTGAGCAGCGAGACGATGCGCTCCAGGTCGGCGTGGGCCGGGGCGGGCTTTGCCGCGTTTTTCACGGCTTCGCTCATGTCGAGAACACCGGTTTGCAGCGCTCGCAGCGCAGCGCTTCGTCGTCTTGCGGATCGGGTTCCCGCCCGGCCACGAGGCGCCTGCCCTTAGCCTGAAAACACCGTATTGCACCGCGGGCAATGCAGGACCTCATTGCCACCCTCGCCTTCCGCCTGCAACACCACATTCGCCTCCCGGTCGATATAGCACGCAGGGCAAAGGCCGCTGTTTATTTCAAGGCGGTGCAGCCGGGCGATTTTTAGTTGCAGGCTGGTCAGTTCGGCTACCAGGCGCAGCGCCTGGTTGCTTTTTTCGGTCGAGGCGGCGGCCTGTCCAACGTCGCGTTCCAGCCTGTGCAGCCGTTCGGCCATGCCCTTGCGGCAGTTCGAGATGAACTGGCTGCGCGGCTGGCTTCCGGGATAGGAGGGGGCTTCCGCCATCAGGCCGGCGGCGCGCCGGGTTTGCGTCCCGCCGTTCGCGGCGGAATGAAGCCGGACATGCGGCAGCTCAGGCCCTCGACCTTGTTGCCGTCCTGGAAGCGGACGATGTGGCAGGTCATCACGTCGCCGTTGGCGGAGAGGTACTCGATGTTTTTTCTCACCGCGTCGAGCGGCAGGCGCAGCGCCCTCGCGATGTCGCGGTCGAGCTGCTCCCCGCCCACTTTCAGATGGGAAATGATGCGGTCCAGATCTGCCTGCACCAGCGAAGAGGGGCGCGAAATGGGCTCGGGGCGCGGCGGCATCATGTCAGGGGTGGGGTGGGCCAATGGGGTAGAGGTGGACGATCGGGGGAAAGAGCTGAAGAGGGGCGGGGTGCGCCGGACATGCGGATGGCCCTCGCAAACTCCACGGTCAGCGCTCCATCAACCGTCCGTTGCCGGGGGATGCCGGGGTTCCGTGGTGGATTGCTCGGCCGGGGGTTGGCCCGCACCGGGTTCGCCGGCGTCGGCGTCGCCCGGTACGGCAGCGGCGCCTTCGGCCGTCTTGAGCTGGGCTTTGCGCTGCTGCTTTTCCAGCTTCTTCTGTTTTTTCTGCGCTTCGCGTTGGCGCTTGTCGAATCCGTAGTTAGCCCTTGCCATGCCGGTCTTTCCCAATGAGGGCATCGCGCCCGCGCTTGGACAGGGTCAGGGCGTTCTGGCTGATCCACGTGACGAGCTGCATGCCCGTGAGGCGGGCCGAGACGCCGAGCGGCACGCCGCCCAGCGCCTTGTGGTCGTCGGCTGCGGAGCCGATCTTGCGCAGCCAGTCAAAATCCGCCAGGGTCAACTGATGCATTGCGTTCCTTTGTCTGTTGGTTTGACTGGTTGACTGCCGGCCCCGCTCGGGTGGCCTGCTCAGGCCGCCTTCAGGTTGGCCGCCGCCTGCTTGCCGCGCTCGGTCACCACGTCGAAACTGACGCGCTGGCCTTCGGCCAGGGTGTTCATGCCGGCGCGCTCAACCGCGCTGATGTGGACGAAGACGTCCTTGGAGCTGCCTTCCGGCTGGATGAAACCGAAGCCCTTGACGCTGTTGAACCATTTGACGGTGCCTGTAGTCATGTGTGCCTCAAAATTGAAAAAAGAACGAAACCAAGCGCGTCAGCAGGGCCGGACGCGGGCAACTTGTCGCGATGGAGGGCTTGGTGCAGATCGTCCCGGGAAAAGACGGGGGGACGGGGGCTGAAGGAAGTCAGCCAGAACGAGAAGGTGTGCGCGTAGGCTGCGCCTTTTTGTCCGAAAAGTCAAATTGCGGCGCGGCTTTTTGGCGCATATCAGAGCCCTTGCGTGCGTTCATTGCCGTTCTTGCCTTGAGAGGAGCCTGTGCTATCGTTTTTCGCCTTGACGCAGGCAAGAACACGCCCCGGTTTCGCTGAAGGTGGCGCACTGCAACACCGGAGATCCGCATGGGACACAATGACCTCAACACCGGCGACCTCAACACCGGCGACCTCAATGCCGGTGAGCTCAACACGGGCGACCTGGGCCGCGAACAAAAAAGCCGCCCCACTTACCGCGACACCGAGGTGCCGGCCGCGGCCGCCATCTGCACCGTGCTGGAAGAGGCGGGCGTGGAGTTCGCCATCGGCCTGCCGGGCGGCGACGTGATGCGTCTGTTCGACGCGCTGTACGACCGGCCCGACCGCATCCGCACGGTGC
>DATNCF010000342.1:0-8604 GCA_035571675.1 Burkholderiales bacterium
GGAGGCCCGCACGGGGGTTCAAATGCTGGCCAGGTTGAGCATGGGCGCGCCGCCGAGGAAACGGCGCAGGTTGTCGCAGAACAGCACATTGGCCTTGGCGGCGTGGTGCATGAAATTGCCGCTGCTGTGCGCCGTGACCAGCACGTTGGGCATGGTCCACAACGGACTGTCGGCGGGCAGCGGCTCGGGGTCGAACACGTCCAGCCCGGCGCCGGCCAGATGGCCGCCGGCGAGCGCCTCGATCAACGCCGGCTGCTCCACCACCGCGCCGCGCGATACGTTGACGAAGTAGGCGCCCGGCTTCATCTGCGCGAAGCGCTGGGCGTTGATGAGATGGCGCGTCTCGGGCGTGTAACCCACCGACACCACCACGAAGTCGCAGCGTCCCAGCATGTCGGCGAGGCGCGCCAGCGGAAACATTTCCGTCACATGCTCGGGCCGTTCGCCCTCGCGGTAGGAGCGGCGCGCCGCCAGCACCGTCATGCCGAAACCAGCGGCGCGGCGCGCCACCTCCATACCGATGTGCCCGGGACCCACGATGCCCAGGGTCTTGCCTTCCAGCGTGTCGTTCATGGCGCGCTGCCACCGGCGCGCCTTTTGCCACTCGACGCGCTTCACCATGTGCTTGACGTGCATGAGCAGGTAGCCCATGACGAATTCGGCGATGTAGGGCGCGTTCAGGCCGGCGCTGTTGGTCACGCGCACGCCTTTTTCCAGCAGCGCGGCCACGGGCACCGCGTCCACGCCGGCGCCATACACGTGCACCCATTTCAGGCGCGGCGCGAGCGACAGGATGTTGGAAGGCAGGTGCACGCAGAACAGCACGTCGGCGTCGCGCACCGCCGCGTTGAAGTCGCGGCCATCGGACAGCGTGGACTTGATGTGGTCGCTGGACTTGATCAGCGCCTCGGTGGCCGAGTTCATGAACAGCGAGGCACGCGCCCGGATTCCCGGGCCCACGGCCTCGATGGCGCGCAGATCGGCGGGCTGCACTTCGTGATGCGTGACCACGACATTGATGTTGCTCATGGGGCCTTCGCTCCGGTACTCGCATTCGCTGGGCAGTCGCGGGTATTATAGTGTCCGCCAGAGGTCAAACCGGCGCCGGGCCACGCCCGACCCGCCTGCCTACTCACCGCACCCTTTTCCCGGAGGACACATGAGCGACGATCTGCGCAAAGTCATGGATGAACTGGAAATCCGCAACGTCATCGGGCGGCTGGCGCAGCTTGCCGACAACGGCGACCTGAACGAATACGTGTCGCTGTTCACCGACGATGCGCACTGGGAACTGAAGCCCAGGCCCGGCGACGCACCGCTGTTCGCCCCCATCCGAGGCAAGGCGAACATCCTGGCCGGAGCGCAGGCGCGCCGCGCGAGCGGCGGACAGGGTCCCGGCAGCCATACGCGGCATGTGCTGGGCTCGACGGTGGTCACGCTTGACGGGGATAAGGCCAAGGCTACCAGCAACCTGATTTTCTACAAGAATACCGACACGAAGCCGGAGATTGCGGTGATGACGTTTTACAACGACCAGTTCCAGCGTACTTCTCAGGGATGGAAGTTGGCCTCGCGCATCATGACAATGGGCTAGGTGGTCAGCCCAATAGGGAGTAAGGCAAAACTCTGTTCAGTCTCATGTCGAGGGAATCCGTCCAGGCAATTTCAGCACCCCAGTTGGTGCTGAAACCCGAGACGGTTTTCGCGCGTTGGGGGGCTGCGATAGTTGCGGGTCTGTTTCTCGCGTTTTGCCTGAATTATTTTGCGTCGGCTATGTCTGATTTTACCCATTGGTACACCTGGAGTTTGATCAACCCGACGCCAATCAACCTAATCGAGTGGCTGGCGCTTGCAGTTTTGATCGCTTTTTCAATGGCTACAACCAGTTTCTCCGTGGTTCTTACCGCGTCCAGCCCACCGGTGCTGACTCGAACGACGCGCTGGTTTGGAAGGTACGAGCAAGTGCGGCAAGTCATATTGCCAAACCCAGTATCAGCACACGTCAAACAGTTGTCCGGCGGGGACAGCACTGATCTGGCTATTCAAGTGCAAATAGCAGGCGGATCGGCCAAGACACTGATCAGTGAGGGGTATTCCAAAAGCAAAATTCCACGCATGACAGCCAAATGTACGGAAATTGCCCGTTTCCTCAAAATTGAAGATAGAGGCTATACAAAGCCAAAATGGAGCTGGGGATGACGGCCACTTCTCGTGGTCCCTCTCCCCCAGCCCCTCTCCCATGGGAGAGGGGTGAGGACCTTACCTAACTCATCCGGTCGAGCGCTGCTTCCAGCGTCTTAACCGTACGGTCCACGTTGCGCAGCTTGTCGAGGCCGAACAGGCCGATGCGGAACGTCTTGAAGTCCGCCGGCTCATCGCATTGCAACGGCACGCCGGCCGCCACCTGTATGCCCTGCGCCGCGAACTTCGCCGGCATGGTCACTTCGTCGGCGTAGCTCACCACCACGCCGGGCGCCTCGAATCCTGGTGCGGCTACACTGGGGAAGCCGCGCTCGGCCAGCAGCGCGCGCACTTTCTTGCCCAAGTCCCATTGCGCTGCTTTGAGGGAAGCCAGTCCATCTCGTTCGGCTTCCTGCATCACATCTCGTAATTTCGCCAATGCGTCAGTGGGCATGGTCGCGTGGTAGGCCGCGCCGCCGCCCTCGTACGCCGCCATGATGTCCATCCATTTACGCAGGTCGCAGGCGAAGCTGCTGCTGATGGTGTCGGCGATGCGCGCCCGCGCCTGCTCGCCCAGCATCACCAGGCCCGCGCAGGGCGGGCCGCTCCAGCCTTTTTGCGGGGCGCTGACCAGCACGTCCACGCCCATGGCGCGCATGTCCACCCAGAGGGCGCCCGAGGCCACGCAGTCGAGCACGAACAGGCCGCCCACGGCATGGGTGGCCTCGGCCACGGCCTTGAGGTAGTCGTCGGGCAGCACGATGCCCGAGGCGGTTTCGACGTGCGGCGCGAACACCACGTTCGGCTTGCGCTCGCGGATTTCGGACAGCACTTCATCCAGCGGCGCGGGGGCGAAGGGCGCCTTGGGGGCGCCGCTGGCGGGGCGGGCTTTCAGCACCGTGGACGCCGCGGCAATGCGGCCCATGTCCAGGATCTGCGACCAGCGGAAGCTGAAAAAGCCGTTGCGGATAATGAGGCACTTCTTGCCGCTGGCGAACTGGCGCGCCACGGCCTCCATGCCGAAAGTGCCGCTGCCCGGGACGATGATGGCCGTGGTGGCGCCATAGGCGCCCTTCAGCGTGGCGGAAATGTCGTTCATGACGCGCTGGAACTTCTTGGACATGTGGTTCAGCGCGCGGTCGGTGTAGACCACGGAATATTCGAGCAAGCCGTCGGGGTCGACCGCGTTGTGCGGGTCTTGAAGCAAGGCAGGCATGGATGACTCCGGTGAGGGCTGGCTGTGAGGTTTACGCTGCAGCAGAAGAGCGCTCCGGCGAGGCGCGCTGTTTGCAAATCATGACCAAACCGGGCCCGATAACAAACTGATACAGAATGATACACAAAGGCCGCACATTGCCGACGGACGCTCGCATAGCATGGTTTCCGTCGGCGGCCATCCGGCGGCCACTATGGAAACGGAGACTCACATGAACAAGCAGAAATTCCTCAGCGCCGCCGTGCTGTCGGCCTGCCTCGCCGCCGCCGGCACGGCCTTCGCGCAAACCGGACCTCAACTCGGGGGGCCTCAAGCCGGCGGCCCCGGCTCCCGGGGCGGCACGCGGCCCGAAGCGCATGGGCATTTCGACGGGCAAGGGCGCCATTTCCTGAAACCCACTGAAGAGGTGGAAGCGCGCCTCGCCTACCTCAAGACGGCGCTGAAAATCACCCCGGCCCAGGAATCGGCCTGGGAGGCCTACGCCAATCTCTCGCGCCAGAACGCGCGCGACATGGAAGCGCGCTTCAAGACCATGCGGGCAGAGCGCGAGCGCCAGCATGGTGCCGACGCTCAGCGCGGCGGCGAGGAGCGCCACAATGCCGTGGCGCGCCTGGAACGCCAGCAAGCCTTCCTGAACGAGGCCGCCCTGCGCGTGGCCAAGCTGCTGGAAGTCGAGAAGCCGCTGTACGCCAGCTTCTCGCCCGAGCAGAAGCGAGTGGCCGACATGGTGCTCAACCCGCGCCACATGCGCGGCCACGGGCCCATGCGCATGGGCCGCGCATTTGGGACAGGGGGCGGCTGGCGCCACCAGGCCTGAGCGCGCTCAGGCCCGCCCCGGAGAGGCGCCGTCTTTCAGACGGCGCCTTTTTTATTGCTGCGGCGGCTCAGGTTCCGATGCGGTAAAGTGCGCGTCTTTCCCCACCAGCACGGCCATGAAACTCGGACTGAACCTGCTCTACTCGGGCGCCAAGCTCGCCATTCCCATGGACCGCATCCTCAAGGCCGAGAAGCTGGGCTTCGATTCGGTGTGGACGGCGGAGGCCTACGGCTCGGACGCCATCACGCCGCTGGCCTACATCGGCGCGCTGACCAAGAAGATCAAGCTGGGCACTGCCGTGGTGCAGCTGGCCGGCCGCACCCCGGCCAACCTGGCCATGTGCGCCCAGACCATCGACGCCATGGTCGGCGAGGGCCGCGTCATCATCGGCATCGGCATGTCCGGTCCGCAGATCGTGGAAGGCTGGTACGGCCAGCCCTGGGGCAAGCCCAACCTGCGCATGCGCGACTACGTGGCCATTGTGAAAAAGATCCTCAGGCGCGAGGGCCCGGTGTCGCACGAGGGGCGCGAAATTTCGCTGCCCTACAAGGGCGAAGGCTCCTCGGGCCTGGGCAAGCCGCTGAAAAGCATCCTCCACGGCAACCCCGACATCCCCATCCTGCTCGGCACCTCCACGCCGCTCAACATCCGCATGACGGCCGAGATCGCCGACGGCTGGCTGCCTACCGCGGCGCTGTCCGCGGCGATGGAGGAGCTGAAGCCGACGCTGGAAGAAGGCTTCGCCAGGCGCCAGGACGGCAAGGGCTGGAAAGACTTCCAGATCCACGGCTCGCTCGCCGTGACCATCACCAACGACGTGAAGGCCGCGCTCGCCGCCATGAAACCCAACGTGGCGCTGTACGTGGGCGGCATGGGGGCCAAGGAGCAGAACTTCCACAAGGCCAACATGATCCGGCGCGGGTTCGCCGACGCGGCCGAGAAAATCCAGGAGCTGTACCTCGCCGGGCGCAAGGACGAGGCCATCGCGGCGGTGCCCGATGAATTCGTGGACAGCAACGCGCTGGTGGGGCCGCCGGGCCGTATCCGGTCGCAGTGGAAGAAGTGGGCGGTGCCGGAGATGACCGGGGTGACGCTGACGCAGCCGGATGATGAAGTAATGGAGTTGATGGCGGACATCGCCCGCTGAAAAAAAAGCCCCGCTTGCGCGGGGGCACGGGCAAATTGAGGTGCCTCAGACCAGCGCCGCCATGCCGGGATGGGTCTTTACAAAAGCCGTCCTGGCGACCACGCCATCGAGCCCGAGCACGTGTCCTGCCTGCTTGGCCATGAGGTAGGCGATGACGCCGGCGTAGACCAGGTGGTAGTCCACGATGAAGTTCAGCTTGGATTCGATGTAAGGAAAATCCATGTGGGCGAAATAGTAGGTCACCAGCAGCAGTATTCCGAACACCCCGGACACCCTTACCAGCAGGCCCGACAGCAGGGACAGCCCGATCAGCAGGTGGCCCCATTCCACCAGGAAGTCCGTCACAGGACGAATGGCGGGCGCGGCGAACAGTACGAAGAAACTATGGAACGTCTTGGTGTGCTCAAGAAAGCCCGAAGCGCTGAAATTGGGATCGAACAACTGGTGCGATGAGGCGTACAGAAACGTCCAGCCCATCAGCACCCGGAAATACACCAGCAGGCCCTTTTCGAACGAAGTCGCATTCATGGTCCACTCCTTTGACGGTGATGGCTGCCATCGTAGGCGCCGCCGGGGGAGGACCTTTTGACCTGCGTCAAACCAATGCGATGAGCACTCAGCCGGTCCCCGTCGCCACCGGCCGCGCCGGATCGCTGCACCACTCGCTCCACGAGCCGGCATACAGCTTCCCGCCGGTGAGGCCCGCCACCTCCATGGCCAGCAGGTTGTGGGCGGCGCTCACGCCCGAGCCGCACTGGTGCACCGTGTCGGCGGCAGGCGTGCCGGCCAGCACGCGGTTGAATTCCTCGCGCAGTTGCGCCGGCGGCTTGAAACGGCCGTCGGCGCCTACGTTATCCAAGTACGGACGGTTGCGCGCGCCGGGGATGTGGCCCGCCACGGGATCGATGGTCTCGCCGATGCCGGCGAAACGGCCGGCGGCGCGGCCGTCCACCAAGAGTTGCGCGGGTGAACCCAGGCGCTGCTGCACGCGCGCCACGTCCACGTTCATGTCCTCGCGCACCGTGGCCGGAAAAACCGTGGGCGCGAAGCACGGGATTTCGGTAGTGACCGCACCGCCCGCTTCGGTCCAGGCGCGGTAGCCGCCGTCGAGTACGGCCACGGCGTCATGGCCCACCCAGCGCAGCATCCACCACAGCCGCGAGGCGAACATGCCATCCATGGCGTCGTAGGCGATAACCTGGTCGCTTGGTTTCAATCCTTGCCGTCCCAGCCAGGCGACGAACTCGGCAGGTTTGGGCAGCGGATGGCGGCCGTTTTCTCCCGTCTTGGGCGCTGACAGGTCGCGATCGAGGTGCGCGAACAGCGCGCCTGGAACATGGCCTTCCTTGTACAACTGCGCGCCGCGGTCGGGGTTGGCCAGTTCGTGGCGGCAGTCGAAGACACGCCATTCAGGATGAGCCTTGAGTTCTTCTACCGTCACCAGCGTCGTCTTCACGAGCTAGCCCTGCAACCCGATGTCGAAAGCGGCTGAATACCCGTCGCCTTCCTTTAGAGGTGCGAGAACGAGTCGGGAGCCTCCACTCCGGTACAGGCCATCTTCATCGTTGCGCAAACGGCGTCCGTTGCGGTTTGAGTAGGGGGTACCTGCAAAAATTCGGTCTGATAACGCGTCATCGAAGTAAAGTTGAGAGGTGAATTGCCCGAGGCGCGCCGTTCCTGTCGAAGAATCGGCAGCGCGAATGATGAAATGCAAATGCACGGCGCGGCCAGGGTACCAGCCGGGAAAGATGGTGGTAAACCGTGCCACCCCGTCAGCGTCCGTGCCCTGGTAGCCGCGCAGGAACTTCTGATTCTGGGCGGTGCTGTCCCGGTCGCGCACGCCCGAATAAACGCCCCGTGCATTGCACTGCCACAGTTCTACGTGGGCACCTGATAGCGCCTCGCACCCGCCCTGCCTCACTCTTGATACATTGAAGGCCAGCCGCAGCGGCACGCCTTCCTGCATCGCGCCGCTTGCCGGATCGGTTCGAATGTCGGAACGGTTGAGCCCCGTATCGACGAAATACGGCCCCTCGGTCTGCTCGGGGCGCACCACGCAAGCCGGCATGGGCCGCGTCCCACCCTGTGCGAGCACGGGCCGGGCGGCGGCGAGCAGACCACCCGCACCCAGCCACGTCAGCACTCTGCGCCGATCTGCCGTGTCTCGTTTTTCCATGGCACTAGCTTACGCTTTTGCTTTAAACGCTGAAACTGCGCACGCTCTTCATGGTCATGGCCACGGCCAGGCAGAACAGTCCCGCCACTATGCCGCCCGAGGCCAGCGCCTCCTGCGGCCCGAGCAGCGACACGGCCAGGCCGAGGTAGGCGCCTCCGAGGGAGTTGGCGCTGACCGCCGAGATGAACAGCACGCTCATGACCCGGCCGCGGATGTGCTCGGGCGCGAGCAGTTGAAAGCAGGTGGTGCGCACCGACACGCTGAGCGAATCGAGGAAGCCGAGCAGGGCCACGAGCAGCAGCGACGCAATGAACCAGTGCGAATAGGCAAAGGCCGCCAGCACCGCGCCGTGGGCGATGGTGACGCCGACGATGACGGCGCCTTTCTTGCGGATGTTGCCGAGCAGCAGCACGCCCGCGAAGCCCAGCAACGCGCCCACCGAGGGCGCCGCCACCAGCGCGCCCAGGCCCGAGGGGCCGACCTGCAGCACTTCCTTGGCCATGACCGGCATCATGGCCGGGTAATAGCCCAGCACCATGGTGACGGTGTCGAGCAGCACGAAGGCCAGCAGCACGCGCGATTGCATCACGAAGGCGAGGCCCTCGAAAATGGAGGTGAGGTTGAGCTTGACCTCGCGCCGCTGGGGTTCCTTGTCCAGGCGCAGCAGCCACAGCGTGATCAGCGCGGGCGCGATCAACGCGGCGTCGGCCACGTAGGCCGCGCTGGCCCCGGCCAGCTCCAGCGTCACGCCGCCCAGCAGCGGCCCGAGCAGCATGGCCGCCTGTCCCGACGCCGATTGCAGGGCGATGGCGCTCATGAGTTGTTGCGGCGGCACGATGGTGGGCAGCAGCGCCTGCATGGCGGGATTGGCCACGCTTTGCAGCGCCGCGCCGAGGAAGGTGGCGGTGTAGATGTGCCACACCTGGATGTGGCCCTGGGCCGTGAGCCATGCCAGCACCAGCGCGATGATGACCTGCGCCGCCATGGTTATGCGCAGCAGCAGGCGGCGGTCGAGGATGTCGGCCAGCGTGCCGCCGAACAGCCCCATCACCAGCGACGGCAGGCCC
>DATNCF010000343.1:0-7391 GCA_035571675.1 Burkholderiales bacterium
GGGAGGCCTGGTCCAGCCGCTGCGCGGCGCCGGGCCGCTGGGCCGGCGCGGTCAAGCGCTCGCTGATCACGCTGAAGGCGCTGACCTACGCGCCCACCGGCGGAATCGTCGCCGCGCCCACGACCAGCCTGCCCGAGACCCTGGGGGGCATCCGCAACTGGGACTACCGCTTCTGCTGGCTCAGGGATGCGACCCTGTCGCTGCTGGCGCTGATGAATGCCGGCTACTACGACGAGGCGGCTGCCTGGCGCGACTGGCTGTTGCGCGCGGTGGCCGGCGAGCCGGCGCAGGCGCAGATCATGTACAACATCATGGGCGGGCGGCGGCTGACGGAATGGGAAATCGATTGGCTGCCCGGCTACGAGAACTCAAAACCGGTGCGCATCGGCAATGCAGCCCATGACCAGCTCCAGCTTGACGTATACGGCGAAGTCATGGACGCGCTGTATCAGGCGCAGCGCGGCGGTGTCCCGGCGAACGCCCAGGCATGGGCCGTGCAGGTTGCCCTGCTCGACCATCTCGCTCGCATCTGGACCGAACCGGACAGGGGCATGTGGGAAAGCAGGGGACAGCCGCGGCACTACACATTCAGCAAGATCATGGCCTGGGTGGCCTTCGACCGGGGCGTGAAGCTGGTCGGGGAATTCAGCCTCGAAGCGCCGGTCGACCAGTGGCGCGATACGGCGCGCCGCATCCACGAGGACGTGTGCGCCCACGGCTACGACCCGGCACTGGGCAGCTTCGTGCAGGCCTATGGCTCGAAATGGCTGGACGGCAGCCTGTTGCTCATTCCGACCACCGGGTTTCTTCCTCCTGATGACCCGAGGGTGCGCGGCACCATCGAGGCGGTCCGTTCGCGGCTGCTTGACGGCGAGTTCGTAAGCCGCCATGACCCAGGCGAGACCGAGACCGGCCTCAGGCATGGCGAGGGCACTTTCCTCGCGTGCAGTTTCTGGCTCGCCGATGCGCTGGTCCTGCTGGGTAGAGAGGACGAAGGCCAGAAGCTGTTTGACCGCCTGCTGGGACTTCGCAACGACGTGGGACTGCTCGCCGAAGAATACGATGTCGGCAAGGACCGGCTGGTGGGCAATTTCCCCCAGGCTTTCTCGCACATTGCGCTCATCAATACAGCGCACAACCTGGCGCGGCCCAGCAAGCCGGTGGAGCAGCGGGCTGGAGGGCCGCGTCCGGGGTCGTAGCCGCGGCGGCCCGCCGCTCGGCGGGCGCGTAGGAACTGCCGCCGGCCACCTCAACCTCCGCGTCGTGCTTGGTCTTCGCCAGGTCCTTGGCGTAAACGGTGGCATCGGCCTCATTCTCGAAGAATGCAATGGGCTTTTCAAAGCCGCTCTCTTTGACCGCCCACTTTCCGTCGTCGCCCCTCTGGACGCGATAGGTTACTTTGCCTTCAGGTTTCGTTTCCATGTCGACCTCGCTAAAGAAGATTTCCCAAGCCCATCGGGCCCGCGCAGGGCCGGCGCGTATGCCGTTGGGCGCTTGCGCCTAAACTACGCGGCGGTTCCAAGGACGTCTGTAAGTCGATAGCCCATTCGGAGTTGTGCACTCAAGTCGCGGTCCACATGTCGAAATGCGCGAGTCCGTGGTTGAATGGCGACAGGAGACCGCACGGCAATTTCGCGTTTTCCCGATGTTCAACGTTGAGACTTGGCTGAACCTGGAATGATGAAACAATCGCGCAGCGGCCAATCCATGGACAAACCGCTGTACCTTCTCGTCACGGTGTCCAGCCTCAACCAGTACACCTTCATCGGTGCGCGTTTCGCGATCATCCTGTACGCCGTTCATTTGCAGGCCACGGCCACCACGATCGGGGTATTGCTGGCCTTGATGGGCCTGGGCGGCGCACTCGTGTCGGTCGCCGCCGGACGCTGGATCGATCGCGCCGGTACCCGCAATCCCATGCTGGTGTGCTGCCTGGGCATGGCGGTGGGCGTCGCGGCGCCGGTGATCAGCGGCAGTCTTGCGGGTTTGCTGATCGTTTCGACGCTGGTGGGAATTTTCTACAATTGCTACTACGTCGCGTGGCAGGTGCTGCTCGGTATCTACGGCGGCGATCGCGTGCGAAACTTCAGCCTGGCCGGGCTGGGCCAGTCGGCCGGCAGTTTCATCGCTCCGCTGCTGACCGGACTCGCCATTGATGAACTGGGCTTCGCAATCGCCTTCGCAACCTTGGCCTTGCTGCCGCTGGTTCCGGCCCTGGTCGTCGCCCTCGGCAAACTGCCCATGCAGCCGCCGCAAGCGCCCGAGCACAAGTCCGCGCCAAAGGAAAACGCCCTCAACCTCCTGTGGGACCCGCGTCTGAAAAGCATCTACGTCTACGCGACCACGGGCTTCGCAACCTGGCAGACGCTGCTTTTTCTGCTGCCCCTGTACGGCGTCGAGTTGGGCCTTTCGTCGTTCCACAATGGCCTGATGGTGAGCAGCCTCCCGGTGGCGGCCATGTTCTCCCGCCTGCTGATCCCGGCGTTCAGCCGCCGCTTCGAGCCCTGGCAAATACTCATGGGCTCGCTGGCCATGAGCGCCCTCGGGCTGGCATTGCTGCCGCTGCTGCATTCGCTGGTGCTCATCATCGTCGCGGCCTTCTGGCTTGGGCTTGGACTGGGAGCTTTCAATCCCATGTCCCAGGCCCTGCTCTACGAGGCTGCTCCATCCGAACGGGTCGGTGAGGCATTGTCCCTGTGCGTGGTCATGGCCAACGTAACCGTCACCGTGGTGCCGCTCGTGTTCGGCGGGGTGAGCGCGGCGCTGGGCATGGGACCGGTGTTCTGGCTGTTGGCGGTGGGGCTCTCGGGTTGTTGTTACGCGGGCCGCGGCAGGTTCGCCCGCGGCGGCGCTGCAACCTTAAGTAGCTAACCCTTCTTCTTAACTCAGGGGTCGTCATGCCGCGCACTATCGCAGAAAAGCGCACCGCCTTCCGCGCACTGCACGCTTCGGGATGCTTCATGCATTCCTGATGCGGCCACAACGCGATGAAACCCTCATCTTTTGATCGAGATCAAGGACGGAGTTAGCGGCGGCCTGAACAATGGGGCATGATCCAGGTCTCCCCCATGCAGGGCCATCGTGTTCCGTGATGCCTTGCGCGAATCTTCGCTGACTTCGACGGCCATCGCGAACTGCTTTCACTGCTCCCTGCCCGTTCCCGCAGGGACTGACTACGGTGTCGAATACCAGGGCTCACGCCGTCCGGTGTGCTGCCCCGGGTGTGAAGCCGTGGCGCAGGCCATATTGGACGGCGGCTTCGAAGGCTACTACCGCCTGCGCAGCGAAAGCCCGCAACGTCCGGAGGAACCCGATGACCCGGGCAATCCGGCCGAAGACCTGCACATTTACGACGATGCCGCGGTGCAGTCCCGCTTTGTGCGGAATGTTGCGGCTGCCGACGGTGCCGACGGCCGCGAGGCGGAGTTGCTCATCGAAGGCCTGCGCTGCGCGGCCTGTGCGTGGCTGGTGGAGCAGACCCTGGCCCGCCAGCCCGGCGTGCGGTCGGCCGAAGTGGTCCTGGCCACGCGCCGCGCACGCATCGAATGGGACCCGCAGAGGACGCCCCTGAGCGCGCTTCTCGCCTCCATCCGGCGTGTGGGCTATCGTGCGTGGCCCTACGAAAGCGGACGAGTGGAATGGCTCGACCGCAGCGAGCGCCGCGACGCGCTGTGGCGCCTGTTCGTGGCCGGATTCGGCATGATGCAGGTGATGATGTACGCCTTGCCCGTGTACATCTCCGACGCCGGCAGCATGAGCGGCGACGTGGAGCAGCTTCTGCGCTGGGCCGGCCTGGTGCTGACGCTGCCGGTGATGCTGTATTCGGCCGCGCCTTTCTTCAGCGGGGCATGGCGTGATCTCAGGGCGCTGCGCCTGGGCATGGACGTGCCGGTGGCGCTCGGCATTGGTGCGGCTTTCGGCGCCAGCGCCTGGTCAACCGTGGCCGGGTCCGGCGCGGTGTACTTCGATTCGGTCGCCATGTTCGTGTTCCTGCTGTTGAGCGGCCGCTACCTGGAACTGCTCGCACGGCAGCGCGCCGGGCGGTCATTGCTGGGCCTGGCCCGCTTCGTGCCGGAAACCGCACACCGCATGGGTCCGCGGGACCGGTTGGAAACCGTGCCCGCGGCCACGCTGCAATCCGGCGACCGCGTGCTGGTGCGCACTGGAGAGTCGTTGCCGGCCGACGGCACGCTGGAAAGCGAACGAGCCGTGCTCAATGAGTCGCTCCTGACAGGCGAAAGCCGCGCGGTGACGCGCGCCCGCGGAGCCGGCCTGATGGGAGGGGCGGTCAACGCCGGGGACGCATTCACCCTGCGGGTCACGCGGGTCGGGCAGCAGACCACCGTGGCTTCCATCGCCCGGCTAGCGCAAAGCGCCCTGGCGTCCAAGCCGCGCTGGGTGGCGGCGGCCGACCACGCGGCCAACCTGTTTGTCGCGGGCATCCTGTTCGTGGCGGTGGCGGCCGGTGTGATGTGGTGGGCGATGGAGCCGTCGCGCGCCCTGTGGGTGGCCGTGTCCGTGCTCATCGTGACCTGCCCGTGCGCGCTGTCCCTAGCCACGCCGGTGGCGTTGACGGTGGCCGTCGGCGAGATGGCGCGGCGCGGGCTGGTGGTCGCGCGGGCGCAAGCCGTCGAATCGCTGGCGCGCGCCACCGACGTGGTGTTCGACAAGACCGGGACGCTCACCACCGGCAAGCTGATGGTGCTGGAGACGCGCACGCTTGCCCGGACGGACGCCGGCACCTGCACGGCATTGGCGGCGGCGGTGGAGCAGGGCTCCACGCATCCTGTTGCCCGTGCCCTGCGCCTGGCAGCCGAGGGGCTCGTGCTGCCCGCCGCGCATGGGTTCCGGGAGGATGTCAATCGCGGTGTCGAAGCGCAGATAGCCGGGCGCACGTATCGCGTGGGTACCGCTGCCTATGTGGGCGAACTGCACGGCAAGGCGGTCCCGCTGGCCTGGCTTTTTTCCACCGATCCGGTGATCTGGATGGGGGACGGCGTGAGATGGATTGCGGCATGGCGCCTGGGGGACCGCTCCCGCGCCGATGCGCGCGCGACCATCGACGACCTGCGCGCCCTGGGCCTGCGCGTGCACCTGCTGTCCGGCGACAGCCCGGGCGTGGCCCGCCATCTGGCCGCCGAACTGGGTGTCGATCACGTCCGCGCCGGCGCCGATCCCCGCGACAAGCTCGACTACGTGCGCGAACTGCAGCGCGGCGGCGCGCGTGTGGCCATGGTGGGCGACGGCATCAACGATGCTCCGGTGCTGGCCCAGGCGGATGTGTCCATCGCGCTCGGCAGCGGCGCGGACCTTGCCCAACTCAAGGCGCATGCCGTGCTGATGTCCGACCGGCTCAAAGTGATATCCGATGCGGTGGCGCTGTCGCGCCGGACGCGTTCGGTCATACGCCAGAACCTCGCCTGGGCGCTGGCCTACAACCTGGTGGTGCTGCCCCTGGCGTTTGCCGGCGCCGTCACGCCGGTCGCGGCCGGCATCGGCATGTCCGCAAGTTCGCTGCTGGTGGTGCTGAACGCCCTGCGGCTGCGCGTGGCCAACCCGTTCAGCCGGCCCACGGCCGGGAACGGCCGCGCCGCCGAGGCGTGATGGACATCCTTTACCTCCTCATTCCCCTGAGCGTGGTGCTGGTGATCGCCATCGGCATCGTGTTCTGGTTTGCGCTTAGAGGAGGGCAGTTCGACGACCTCGAAGGCCCCGCCCTCAAGGTCGTGCTCGACGACGATCGTCCCAGGCTTGCCGCCGACGTCAACCCGCCGGCACTTGATCCACGTCAATAACCGTTTCAGCCCTTTTCCTAGACTTGGCGAAAGATGGGAGCTTTTCAGGAAGCGACCCGCCGCGGCCAAACAGTGGGAGAGGGCATGGACGAACAAGCGAACAATTACAGCTACACGGCGGTGCGCCAGTTCGCCGTGATGGCGGTGGTCTGGGGGGTGGTGGGCATGGCGGTGGGCGTGCTGATCGCCTCGCAACTGCTGTGGCCCGATTTGACCCAGGGCATACCGTGGCTGAGCTACGGGCGCTTGCGCCCCCTGCACACCAACGCCGTCATATTCGCCTTCGGCGGCAGCGCGCTCTTCGCCACTTCCTATTACGTGGTTCAACGCACCTGCCAGGTGCGCCTGTTTCTGCCGAAACTGGCCTCCTTCACCTTCTGGGGATGGACGACGGTGATCGTGCTGGCCGCCATCACCCTGCCGCTCGGCATCACCCAGGGCAAGGAATATGCCGAACTGGAGTGGCCAATCGACATCCTGATCGCGGTGGTGTGGGTGAGCTACGCCATCGTGTTCTTCGGCACCATCGCCATGCGCAAGACGCCGCACATCTACGTCGCCAACTGGTTCTTCGGCGGATTCATCCTGGCCGTGGCGCTGCTGCACATCGTCAACAGCGCCGCCGTGCCGGTCAGCTTCTGGAAATCGTACTCGGCCTATGCAGGCGTGCAGGACGCCATGGTGCAGTGGTGGTATGGGCACAACGCGGTGGGCTTCTTCCTCACCGCCGGGTTCCTGGGCATGATGTACTACTTCATTCCCAAGCAGGCCGAGCGGCCGATATATTCCTATCGCCTGTCCGTGGTGCATTTCTGGGCCCTGATCTTCACCTACATGTGGGCCGGGCCGCACCACCTGCACTACACGGCGCTGCCCGACTGGACGCAGTCGCTGGGCATGATTTTCTCGCTCATCCTGCTCGCGCCCTCGTGGGGCGGCATGATCAACGGCATCATGACCCTGTCGGGGGCGTGGCACAAGCTGCGCACCGACCCCATCCTGAAGTTCCTCATCGTCTCCCTGTCGTTCTACGGCATGTCCACCTTCGAGGGGCCGATGATGTCCATCAAGACCGTCAACGCGCTGTCGCACTACACGGACTGGACCATCGGCCACGTGCACTCGGGCGCGCTGGGCTGGGTCGGCTTCATCAGCATGGGCAGCCTGTACTACCTGATCCCGCGCCTGTTCGGCCGCGCCGAGATGTGGAGCGTGCGCCTGATCTCGCTGCACTTCTGGGTGGCCACGGTGGGCATCGTGCTGTACATCTCGGCCATGTGGATTGCCGGCGTCATGCAGGGCCTGATGTGGCGCGCGGTCAGCCCCGACGGCACGCTCACCTACACCTTCGTAGAAAGCGTCAAGGCCACCTATCCGTTCTACGCCATCCGCCTGGTCGGCGGGCTGCTGTACCTGGGCGGCATGCTGGTCATGGCCTACAACGTGTTCAAGACCATGTCCCTTGGCCGCGCCACGGACGCGCCGATCCCGCTGCTGCGCGCCGCCGCGGCCCCCGCCTGAGGAGTCCCGCATGAGATTCAGCCACGAACTGATCGAGAAGAACAACGCGCTGCTCATCCTGCTGGTGGTGCTGGT
>DATNCF010000344.1:0-16013 GCA_035571675.1 Burkholderiales bacterium
CGATCTCGAGCTGGTTCTTGATGTTGTCGGGGATCTCCGTAAGGTCCTTCACGTTCTCCTCGGGGATCAGCACGGTCTTGATTTCGCCGCGATGCGCCGCCAGCAGCTTCTCCTTCAGCCCGCCGATGGGCAGTATCTCGCCGCGCAGCGTGATCTCGCCGGTCATGGCGACATCGGCGCGCACCGGGATGCCCGTCAGCACCGACACCATGGCGGTGGTGAGCGCGCCGCCCGCGCTCGGGCCGTCCTTGGGCGTGGCGCCCTCGGGCAGGTGGATGTGGATGTCCTTCTTGTCGAAGAACTCCTCCGGAATGCCGAGCTTGGCCGAGCGGCTGCGCACCACGGTGAGCGCCGCGGCCACCGACTCCTGCATCACTTCGCCGAGCTTGCCGGTGCGCTGCACCTTGCCCTTGCCCGGCATGAGCGCGGCCTCGATGGTGAGCAGTTCGCCGCCCACTTCGGTCCAGGCAAGGCCGGTGACCTGGCCCACCTGGTTCTTCTTTTCGGCCATGCCGAAGGAGTACTTGCGCACGCCCAGGAACTTGTCGAGATTCTTCGGCGTCACCGCGATGCGCTTGTCGCGCGCCTTGGTGACCAGGGTCTTCACCACCTTGCGGCAGATCTTGGACAGCTCGCGCTCCAGGCTGCGCACGCCCGCCTCGCGGGTGTAGTAGCGGATGGTGTCGCGGATCGCCGTCTCGGCCACTTGCAGCTCGTCCTTGGCCAGGCCGTTGTTCTTCATCTGCTTGGGCAGCAGGTAGCGCTGGGCGATGTTGACCTTCTCGTCCTCGGTGTAGCCCGACAGGCGGATCACCTCCATGCGGTCGAGCAGCGGCGCGGGGATGTTGAGCGTGTTGGAGGTCGCCACGAACATCACTTCCGAGAGGTCGTATTCCACCTCGACGTAGTGGTCCACGAAGGTGTGGTTCTGCTCGGGGTCCAGCACCTCCAGCAGCGCCGATGACGGGTCGCCGCGGAAGTCCATGCCCATCTTGTCGACTTCGTCGAGCAGGAACAGCGGGTTCTTCACCGCCACCTTGGTCATGTTCTGCAGGATCTTGCCCGGCATGGAGCCGATGTAGGTGCGGCGGTGGCCGCGGATCTCGGCCTCGTCGCGCACGCCGCCCAGCGACATGCGCACGAACTTGCGGTTGGTGGCCTTGGCGATGGACTGCCCAAGCGAGGTCTTGCCCACGCCGGGGGGCCCGACCAGGCACAGGATGGGCGCCTTCATCTGGTCCACGCGCGACTGCACCGCGAGGTACTCGAGGATGCGTTCCTTGACCTTTTCCAGGCCGTAGTGGTCGGCGTCGAGGATTTTCTCGGCCGCGCCGATGTCGCGCGAGATCTTGCTCTTCTTCTTCCAGGGCAGGTTGACCAGGGTCTCGATGTAGTTGCGCACCACCGTGGCCTCGGCCGACATGGGCGACATGAGGCGCAGCTTCTTCAGCTCGGCCTCGGCCTTCTTGCGCGCGTCCTTGGGCATGCGCGCGGCCTTGACGCGCTTGTCCATCTCCTCAATGTCGGCGCCGTCCTCGCCCTCGCCCAGCTCCTTCTGGATGGCCTTGACCTGCTCGTTCAGGTAGTACTCGCGCTGGCTCTTCTCCATCTGGCGCTTGACGCGGCCGCGGATGCGCTTTTCCACCTGCAGGATGTCGATCTCGGTCTCGAGCTGCGACAAGAGGTGCTCGAGGCGCGTCTTCACGTCGAACATCTCCAGCACTTCCTGCTTCTGCTCCAGCTTGAGCGGCAGGTGCGCGGCGATGGTGTCGGCGAGGCGGCCGGCCTCCTCGATGCCCGCCAGCGAAGTCAGGATCTCGGGCGGGATCTTCTTGTTCAGCTTCACGTACTGGTCGAACTGCGCCACCAAGGCGCGGCGCATGGCCTCCACCTCGGTGCGCTCGCCCTCGTCGGCGCTCACCGGCAGGGCCTCGGCCACGTAGTGGCTGCGCACGTCCTCGATGCCGCTGATGCGGGCGCGCTGCGAGCCCTCGACCAGCACCTTCACCGTGCCGTCGGGCAGCTTCAGCATCTGCAGGATGTTGGAGATGCAGCCGATCTGGTACAGGTCCTCGTGGCTGGGCTCGTCCTTGGCGGCCGACTTCTGTGCCACCAGCAGGATGGACTTGCCGGCCTCCATGGCGATTTCCATGGCCTTGATGGACTTCGGCCGGCCCACGAACAGCGGGATGACCATGTGCGGAAACACCACTACATCCCGAAGCGGCAACAGCGGGAGCTGGACGGGTTCGGGCGTTAATTCCTCAGTTGTCATGGGGTTTCCAGAAAAGAGTTGACCAAAACAGTGTGCGGGTGCCGCATTCGAAAATCAACCACCCAAAGTCAAGGGATTAGCAGATTTACATGCGATTTACATGCCAGAAGCATTGAAACCGCTCGATTTTTGCAAATCCGCCAAACTCCGAGACATTCCATCAGGGGGACTGAACAGCATTGGATTCCAGTCTAGCGCCGTCCGTGAACGAACGGTCCGGCGAACAGGCTGGAAATGCCAATAATGACCGCGGCAATGGTCCTTGGAGGGCCTGTGGGAGCCGCAGTTAACCTTCTGGGCGCAGCGAGCCTGGCGGCCCGGATTCAGGCCGATCCCGCCACCTTGGGTTGCTCGGAATAAATCAGCAGCGGCTTGCCTTCACCGAGGATGGTGGCTTCGTCCACCACCGCCTTGCTGACATTTTCCATGGTGGGCAGGTCGAACATGATATCGAGCAGCACCTGCTCCAGGATGGAGCGTAGGCCGCGCGCGCCGGTCTTGCGGGCCAGCGCCTTGTGCGCGATGGCGTTGAGGCCGCCTGGGCGCACTTCCAGCTCCACCCCTTCCATGGCGAACAGCTTGTGGTACTGCTTGATGAGGGCGTTCTTGGGCTCGGTGAGAATCTGGATCAGCGCCTTCTCGTCCAGTTCCTCCAGCGTGGCCACCACCGGCAGCCGGCCCACGAACTCGGGGATGAGGCCGAATTTGATCAGGTCTTCCGGCTCCACCGTGCGCAGCACCGCGCCGATGTCCTTGGAATTGGACAGGCTCCTCACGTCGGCGCCGAAGCCGATGCCGCTCTTCTCGGAGCGGTTGCGGATGATTTTCTCCAGCCCGTCGAAAGCGCCCCCGCAGATGAACAGGATGTTGGTGGTGTCCACCTGCACGAAATCCTGGTTGGGGTGCTTGCGGCCGCCCTGCGGCGGCACCGAGGCGATGGTGCCCTCGATGAGCTTCAAGAGCGCCTGCTGCACCCCTTCGCCCGACACGTCGCGGGTGATGGAGGGGTTGTCCGACTTGCGCGAAATCTTGTCGATCTCGTCGATGTAGACAATGCCGCGCTTGGCCTTGTCCACGTCGTAGTCGCAGTTCTGCAGCAGCTTCTGGATGATATTCTCGACGTCCTCGCCCACGTAGCCGGCCTCGGTAAGGGTGGTGGCGTCGGCGATGACGAAGGGCACGTTCAAAAGGCGCGCCAGGGTCTGGGCGAGCAGCGTCTTGCCCGAGCCGGTGGGGCCCACGAGCAGGATGTTGGACTTGGCCAGCTCGACGTCGTCGGTCTTGGTCAGGTGCTTGAGGCGCTTGCAGTGGTTGTACACCGCCACCGACAGGATTTTCTTGGCCTGCTCCTGGCCGATCACGTACTCGTCCAGGATCTGGCAGATTTCCTTGGGCGTGGGCAGGTCGGACTTGACCGCCTTGCCGCCCTTCTCAGCCGCGCTCTCCTCGCGGATGATGTCGTTGCACAGCTCTATGCATTCGTCGCAGATGAATACCGACGGACCGGCGATGAGCTTCCTGACCTCGTGCTGGCTCTTGCCGCAGAAGGAGCAGTACAGCAGCTTCTCGCCGGTGGATTTCTCGGTCATTGAGACTTCATCCTATCAAAATTCTCAGAGCACCAAATAGTTCAAGTTTCACACCCTGGCGCGGGATGGAACCCCGAACCTAGCCCGCCGCGGCCGCCGCCTCGGCCCGGCTGCTCAAGACCTTGTCGACGATGCCGTATTTCACGGCCTCTTCCGCGGACAGGAAATTGTCCCGCTCGGTGTCACGGGCGATGGTCTCGATGGGCTGGCCGGTGTGGCGGGCCATGATCTGATTGAGCTTTTCGCGCAGGAACAGGATTTCCTTGGCGTGGATTTCGATGTCGGTGGCCTGCCCCTGGAAGCCGCCCATGGGCTGGTGGATCATGACGCGCGAATTGGGCAGGCAGAAGCGCTTGCCCTTGGCGCCGGCGCACAGCAGGTGGGCGCCCATGCTGGCCGCCTGGCCCACGCACAGCGTCGACACGTCCGGCTTGATGAACTGCATGGTGTCGTAAATGGCCATGCCGGCCGACACCGACCCGCCGGGCGAGTTGATGTAGAAAAAGATGTCCTTGTCGGGGTTTTCCGATTCCAGGAACAGCAACTGGGCCACGATGAGGTTGGCCGACAGTTCGTTCACCGGCCCGACCAGGAACACCACGCGCTCTTTCAGCAGGCGCGAGTAGATGTCGTAGGCGCGCTCGCCGCGGCCGCTTTGCTCGATGACCATGGGCACCATGCCCAGGCCTTGAGGTTCCTGGTAACTGCGCTCTTGGTACCCGCCCATCGCGATTGCCGAATGGGCGCTGTTCCGGGACGACCAATCCATGCCGCTCATGTCGCCTTCTCCATCAGTTCGTCGAAGCTGACTGGCTTGTCTTCAACCTTGGCGCGGGCGAGGACCCAATCGACCACCTTGCCCTCGATCGCCATGCCCTCGAATTCGGCCAGGCGCTGCGGCTCCGAATAAATCCATTTTACCACCTCACCCGGCTGCTCATAGGTGCTGGCGTACTCGTCAACCTTGGCGCGCACCTCCTCGGGCTTGGGGTTGAGCTCATTGGCTTTCACCACCTCGGCCAGGATCAGCCCCAGCGTGACGCGGCGCTTGGCCTGCGACTCGAACACTTCGGGATTGATGGGCAGTTGTTCCATCTTGATGCCGCGCGCTTCCAGGTCGGCGCGCGCCGACTGCACCAGGCGCTGCGTCTCCATTTCAACAAGCGCCTTGGGCACTTCCACCGGGGTGGCATCCACCAGCGCCTGCATCACCTTCTGTTTCACGTCGTTCTCGATGCGCTTTTTAACCTCGCGTTCGACGTTGCCGCGGATTTCCTCGCGCATCTTGGCGATGTCGCCGTCGGCCACGCCCAGGCTCCTGGCGAACTCGGCGTCGACTTCGGGCAGCACCGGCTCCTCCACCTTGGTGACGGCGGCCTCGAACGTGGCCGTCTTGCCGGCCACTTCCTTGCCGGCGTAATCGTCGGGGAACTTGACATCGAAGGTCTTGGTTTGCCCGGCCGTGGCGCCGGCCAGGCCGGCTTCAAAGTCGGGCAGCATGCGCCCGCCCCCCAATTCCACGCTCACGCCCGAGCCCTTGCCGCCGGCGAACTCCACGCCGTCGATGCGGCCGGTGAAATCCACGGTCACGCGATCGCCGTTCTGGGCGGCGCGCGACACCTCGCGGAAAGTGGTGCGCTGCTTGCGCATGATCTCGATGGTCTTGTCGATCTCGGCGTCGGACACCTGCAGCGTGGGCCGCTCGATGCGCGCCGCGGACACGTCGCCCGGCTTCACCTCGGGATACACCTCGAAGGTGGCGGAAAAGGCCAGGGTGTTGGCCTCGGCGTCCTGCTTGGGCTCGATGCGCGGATAGCCCGCCACGCGCAGGTTCTGCTCGTTCACCACGGCGGTGAAGGCCTTCTGCACGGCGTCGCCCACCACTTCGGAACGCACCTGCGGACCATACTGCTGGGAAATGATTTTCAGCGGCACCTTGCCCGGGCGGAAACCCGCCATGCGCACCGTGCCCGACAGGCGCTTCAGGCGCTCGTTCACTTCCTTTTCGATCTGGTCCGAAGGCACGGCCATGGTCACGCGGCGTTCGAGGGAGCTGATGGTTTCCAGTTGAGTCTGCATGTGGCTTGTGGGAATCTTTGTGGGAATTAGGGTTGCGGTTTCAATGTGCCCATTCAATGGGCGAATGGCTGAGGTTCCGATCAAGGCTGGCTGGTGCGAAGGAAGGGACTCGAACCCCCATGCCGTGAGGCGCTGGAACCTAAATCCAGTGCGTCTACCAATTCCGCCACCTTCGCCGCCTTCACGACCACGATCGACCGGGCTTTAAAGCGGGCGCCCCCCTCCTCCCCCCGTCGCCGCCGAAAAACGGCCCGTCAAAACGCTGGCGAAATCAGGGGACCGGGACGCACGCGCCGGGATCGGAACTTCAACCTGCGGATTGTAGCGCAAATGCCCCTATACTGTCTGCCCAAGAGCATAAAAACGCTTCAAAAACAGCCCCTTCTTCAAGATGTCCTTCTCCTCTTCCAGCCCCGGATTGAGCGCCGGCGCCTCGGTCGGCCACTACGAGAATTTTCCCGTGGCGTCGCTGTTCCTGCCGCAAAGGCTGCGCGCGCCGGTGGGGGTAATCTACCGCTTCGCCCGCTCGGCCGACGACTTCGCCGACGAGGGCCAGGATGCTCCGGCCGAACGGCTGGCCAAACTGGACGCCTACCGCGCCGAACTGGACCGCATCCGCGGGGGAAAGGCGCCGCAAACACCGCTGTTCGCGGAAGTCGCCGCCATGGTGGCGGAATTTCGCCTGCCGCTTGCGCCCTTCTACGACCTGCTGGACGCGTTCTCGCAGGACGTGGTCAAGGAGCGCTACGCCAATTTCGGCGAAGTGCTGCACTACTGCTCGCGCTCGGCCGCGCCCGTGGGCCGGCTGCTGCTGCACCTGTACCACGCCACCCAGCCCGACAACGTCGCCAAATCCGATGCCATCTGTTCAGCCCTGCAACTGATCAATTTCTGGCAGGACGTGGCCGTGGACCTCGCCAAGAACCGCATCTACCTGCCGGCCGACGAGATGGCGCGTTACGGCCTCACCGAAGCCATGCTGGCGAACCAGGACGCGGGTCCGCAGTGGCGCGCGCTCATGGCGTTCCAGGTGGAACGCGCGCGCGCGATGCTAGAATCCGGCGCGCCGCTCGCCAAACGCCTGCCGGGACGCATCGGCTTCGAGCTGCGCCTCATGGTGCAGGGCGGCCTGCGCATCCTGGAGAAAATCGAGGCCGCGGGCTACGACGTGTTCCGCCGCCGCCCGGTGCTGCGCGGATGGGACTGGCCGCTGCTCCTTGCGCGCGCGCTGCGGATGTAGCCGACCAAAACAAAACAGCGAACAAGACAGCGTCAAAACCTCGCCTGCCCCGGGCCCATGACCCCCGACGAATACTGCCAGGACAAGGCCGCCCGCAGCGGGTCGAGCTTCTACTATTCCTTCATGTTCCTGCCGCCCGAGCGGCGCCGGGCCATCACCGCCCTGTATGCCTTCTGCCGCGAGGTGGACGACGCGGTGGACGAGCCCAGCGACCCCTCGGTGGCCGCGGCCAAGCTGGCGTGGTGGCGCACCGAGGTGGCGCAGCTCTATGCGGGCCACCCCAATCATCCGGTCACGCGCGCGCTCGCGCCGGCCATCGCGCCGTTCGCCATCACCCACGAGCGCCTGAGCGCCGTCATGGACGGCATGGAGATGGACCTGACCCAGAGCCGTTATCTCGACTATGCCGGCCTCTCCACCTACTGCCACCGCGTGGCGGGCGTGGTGGGCGAGCTGGCTGCCGGGATTTTCGGCTACCGCAACCCGCGCACGCTGCAATACGCGGGCAAGCTGGGCCTGGCTTTCCAGCTCACCAACATCATCCGCGACGTGGGCGAGGATGCGCGCAAGAACCGCATCTACTTGCCCATGGACGAGTTGAAGCGCTTCGACGTCAGCGCTGCCGACATCCTGAACGCGCGCCAGACCGGGAACTTCGCCAGGCTCATGGCCTTCCAGGGCGAGCGCGCCCAGCGCTGCTACGACGAGGCCCTGGCGCTGCTGGCCGACGAAGACCGCCGCGCGCAGCGCCCGGGGCTCATGATGGCCGCCATTTACCGCACCCTGCTCGACGAGATCGCCGCGGACGGCTACCAGGTACTGAAGCAACGCACCTCGCTCACGCCGTTGCGGAAGCTGTGGCTGGCGTGCAAGGTATGGTTCAGGGGATAGCTGCGGGTTTCGGAACGGCCTAATTCAAGACAAAGACGCGGAGCGTTTGGTCATCGATCTCTACCGCAACAACAGAGTCAATCGCCAACCCCGTCCCATCGGAATTTCAATTGCTTAAAAGCAACTTGCACAATTGATCACCCCAAAGTCGGTGGCCGTCATCGGCGGAGGCTGGTCGGGCCTGGCCGCCGCGCTCATCCTGGCGCGCGCCGGACGCCGCGTCACGGTGTTCGAAGCCTCGCGCACCTTGGGCGGCCGGGCGCGCAGCGTGGTGCTGAGCGAGCGCGCGGTTGGAGAGCGGCCGGGCGAACCGGGCGAGACCGCGGATGACCAACCGCTGCGCCTCGACAACGGCCAGCACGTGCTCATCGGCGCCTACCGCGAGGCGCTGCGGCTCATCCGTGTGGCGGGGGTGGACGTAGAACGCGCGCTGGTGCGCATGCCGCTGGAACTGCGCTACGTGGATGGCTTCCGCCTGCGCGCCGCGCGCCTGCCCTATCCCTTCAACCTGGCCTCGGCGCTGCTCGGCTGCGCCTCGCTCAGCCGAGCCGAGGCCTGGGCGGCGGCGCGCATGATGACGGGCCTGCGCTGGCGCCGCTTCCGCGTCCAGCCCGACGTCACGGTGAGCGAGTTCCTGACCGCGCACGGCCAGAGCGAGACGCTCAAGCGCTACCTGTGGGAGCCGCTGTGCGTGTCGGCCCTGAACACGCGGCCCGACATGGCCTCGGCGCAGGTGTTCGCACACGTGCTGCGCGACGGCCTGGGCGGCGGCCGCGACCACAGCGACCTGCTCATCCCGCGCGTGGACCTGGGGCGTCTGTTCCCCGAGCCGGCGGCCGAGCGCCTGAAGGCCATGGGCGCGCGGGTGGAACTGGGCGCGGCGGTGCAGCGCATCGCACACGATCAAGGCCGCTACAGCGTGCACGCCCGCGGGAAGACGGCCGAATTCGACAGCGTGGTGGTCGCCGTGGCTCCGCAGCACGCGCACGCCGTGCTGGAAGGGGTGGCCGAGTTGCAGCCCGCGTGCGCGCTGCTGGCCGAGCTCGCCTACGAACCCATACTCACCTGCTACCTGCAGTATCCGCCGCACGTGCGGTTGCCCGCGCCCATGCTGGGCTTCACCGGCGGGCTCACGCAATGGGCTTTCGACCGCGGCCAGATCATCGGGCCCAATGCGGCGCGCCACGCCGGGCTCATGGCCGCCGTCATCAGCGCCTCGGGCCGCCACGAGGAACTGCCGCGCGAGGACATCGAGGCGCGCGTGGCCGCCGAGATCGCCGGCGCCACCGGGCACCTCGATGCGCCGCTGTGGATGCGCTCCATCACCGAGCGCCGCGCCACCTGGTCGTGCCGGCCGGGCACCGCGCGGCCGGCCATGCGCACGCCGCTGCCCGGCCTTGTGCTGGCAGGCGATTACATCGCAGGCGATTATCCCGGCACGCTCGAGGCGGCGGCGCGCAACGGGGTGGCCGCGGCGCGCGCCCTTATTGACTCGCAGCCTTAGGCCACCCCGTTGCCTCTCGGCCTTCAGTCGCCTGTACTGCAACTCCTCGGCCCGCGCCCCCTAGCCGCACTCCGGCCGCCGCCCCGACCATGGAGTAAAATGCCGCACCCAAAAATTCCGATTGACCAGAGGAGAGTTTCGCCATGACCATTCGTTTCGACAACCGCGTCGCCATCGTCACCGGCGCGGGCAACGGCCTGGGCCGCGCCCACGCCCTGCTGCTCGCCTCGCGCGGCGCCAAGGTGGTGGTGAACGATCCGGGCGGCAGCGTGGACGGCAAGGGCGGCGACGCCTCCGCCGCCGACAAGGTGGTGAACGAGATCAAGGCCGCAGGCGGCCAGGCCGCCGCCAGTTACGACAGCGTGGCCACTTGGGCCGGCGCGCAGAACATCATCAGCACCGCCGTCAAGGCCTTCGGCGGCCTGGACATCCTGGTGAACAACGCCGGCATCCTGCGCGACAAGAGCTTCTCCAAGATGCCGGTCGAGGACTTCGAGACCGTCATGCAGGTGCACTTCATGGGCACCATGTACTGCACCAAGGCCGCCTGGCCCATCATGAACGAAAAAAAGTACGGCCGCATCGTGCTGACCAGCTCGGCCTCCGGCCTGGTCGGCAACTTCGGCCAGAGCAACTACGGCGCGGCCAAGACCGCCATGCTGGGCTTGATGTACTGCCTGCGCCACGAGGGCGAACGCGCCAACATCAAGATCAACACCATCTCGCCCGCGGCCGACACGCGCATGACCGGCAGCCTGATGGACCCGTCGGTGATCAAGTTCATGAAGCCGGAGCACGTGTCGACGGCCGTGGCGTGGATGTGCAGCGAGGAGTGCAATGTGTCGGGGCAGACTATCGGTTCAGCGGGTGGGTTCTACACGGCGGTGAGATTGTTCCGCACCGAGGGCGTGAGCTTCGACCCGGCCACGCCGGCAAGCCTGGAAGACTTTGCCGCGCAAACGGGTAAATTATTCGACTTTAGCCACACCGAGGAATTCACCGGAGTTTCCAAGCCGGTGCAGGCAATGCTGAAGGCGAAGGGTTACGCAGCGCAGTAAAGAAGCCAAGAGAAGGCTGCTTGATGTCTATTTTCACGTTGCCCTCTCCCCAGCCCCTCTCCCTGGGGGAGAGGGGCTAAGTCTTCCCAACTTTTCACCCTTCTCCCTCGCGCACTAGTGCATTTCTCTCAGGCTGCGTATGGCGTCCGCCACGCGGTCCACGGCCAGTATCTCCATTCCCTCGATGCCCGACTTGGGCATGTTCGCGCGCGGAATCACGGCGCGCGTGAACCCCAGTTTCGCGGCTTCCCGTAATCTCTCCTGCCCGCGTGGCGCCGGCCGTACCTCACCCGCCAGTCCTATTTCGCCGAATACCGCTAACTTTGTGGGCAATGGCCGGCTGGTGAGCGATGAAACCACGGCCAACAACACCGCCAGGTCGGCTGCAGGTTCGGTGATTCGCACACCCCCCACTGCGTTCACAAATACATCCTGGTCATAGCAAGCTATGCCGGCATGCCTATGCAATACCGCCAGCAGCATGGCCAGACGATTCTGCTCCAACCCTACCGATAACCGGCGCGGGTTGGGCGCGTGCGCCGCGTCCACCAGCGCCTGCACTTCCACCAGCAGCGGCCGTGTG
The DNA here is from genome assembly GCA_035571675.1 of Burkholderiales bacterium. GTDB lineage: Bacteria > Pseudomonadota > Gammaproteobacteria > Burkholderiales > SG8-39 > CAIYPG01. Next base: position 11,220 of record DATNCF010000344.1, read on the forward strand.
CCCTCCTGGGTCACGAGCACGCACGAACCCGGCACGGGCTGGCTGTGGGTGGAGAGGAAAATGGCCGACGGATTGGATACGCCTTTCAGGCCGCGGTCGGTCATGGCGAATACGCCCAGCTCGTTCACCGCGCCAAAGCGGTTCTTGAATGCGCGCACCAACCGGAAGCTCTGGTGGGTGTCACCCTCGAAGTAGAGGACTGTGTCGACGATGTGCTCGAGCACGCGCGGGCCGGCCAGCGCGCCCTCCTTGGTGACGTGGCCCACCAGCACGATGACGCAGCCGCTTTGCTTGGCGAAGCGGGTGAGTTGCGCGGCGCACTCGCGTACCTGCGCCACCGAGCCTGGCGCCGAGGTCAGCGCCTCGGAATACACGGTCTGGATGGAGTCGATCACCGCGATAGCCGGACGCGCCGCTTCCAGCGTCGCGAGGATTTTTTCCAATTGGATTTCGGCCAGCAGTTCAAGGGATTCCCCTTCCAGGGACAGACGCTGGCCGCGTAGCGCCACCTGCTCGGCCGACTCCTCACCGCTCACGTACAGGGCCGGCAGCGAAGCGCTCATGGCCGCGAGCGACTGGAGCAGCAAGGTAGATTTGCCCACGCCCGGGTCGCCGCCGATCAGCACCACCTGGCCTGCGACGAGTCCGCCGCCCAGGACGCGGTCGAACTCTGCCACGCCCGTGGGCATGCGGGGCATTTCGCGCGCTTTGACATCGGCGAGCTTCTGAACCTGGGCGCTTTTTGCGCCGGCCACGGAGGAGAAGCGATTGCGCGGGGCCGCCGTATCGGCAATGGATTCAACCAGCGTGTTCCATTGGCCGCAGGACGGACATTGGCCCTGCCACTTGGGCGACTGCGCGCCGCATTCAGTGCAGCTATAAACAGACTTAACCTTGGCCATTACGCCACCACATCGACAGGCACTCGCGGCGCCAGCGCACAGAGCAATTCATAGCTGACCGTACCGGCTGCAAAAGCAACGTCGTCGGCAGAGAGCCCCTCGCCCCATAGCGTGACTTCACTCCCAACCCCGGCGTTTGGTATCTCGGTTATATCCGCAAAGATCATGTCCATCGATACCCGGCCAACCGTGCGGGTTCGAACCCCGTCCACCAAAATCGGCGTCCCTTTTTCGTTTGAGCCTGGCGCATGGCGCGGATAGCCGTCCGCATATCCCACCGCCACCACCCCGATGCGCATGGCCCGCTCCGCGGTGTAAATACCCCCGTACCCCATCCGCTCGCCCGGCTTCAGGTCCTGCACCGCGATGATCCGGCTCTTCAGCGTCATCACCGGCTTCAGCCCCAGCCTTTCCGCCGAGTGTGTGTTCAATGAAACTTGATCTTCAGCAAAGGGCGTGCAGCCGTATTGCATGATGCCCGGGCGTACCCAGTCGGCATGCGATTCCGGATAGCGCAATATGGCCGCCGAATTGGCGCAGCTTTTCGGCAAAGGCGATGCCCCCGGCATATTGGCCAACACCTCGTCCAGCTTTGCCAGTTGTCCCGCCACGCCCCTTGTTCCGTCCGCTTCGGCGAAATGGGTCATGACCGTGATGCTGCGCACGTTGGGCGTGGCCGACAGCCGTTTCCAGGCTCCCACGGCCGCCGTTTCGCCAAAGCCCAGCCGGTTCATGCCGGTATTGAGCTTGAAGTACACGTCCACCGGACTGGCGAGGGGCGCGGCTTCCAGCATGTGCAGTTGCTCGGCCTCGTGCACCACAACGGTGAGCGCGAGGCGCGAACAGGTTTCGAGTTCGGCCGGCGAAAAGAAGCCTTCCAGCATCAGCACCGGCTGCGTCACGCGGGCATCGCGCAGCGACTCGGCGGCGTCGAACTCCAGGAGGGCGAAGCCATCGGCGCCCCCCGGCCCGGTGAGCGCCGGCAGCAGGCGGAACAGGCCGTGGCCGTACGCATTGGCCTTCACCACGGACCAGATCCGGGCCTGCGGCGCGCAGCGGCGCACCACGGCCAGGTTGTGCTGCAATGCAGAAGCGCTGATGGTGGCCTTGATGGGGCGCATCAGGCCGTGCGCCGGGAAAGAGGTGACCGCTTGGGCATGGTGCGAATTTGACCACATTTAAGGCTCGGGGCGGCGAGCCCACAGCTTCTCCATGCGCGCAGCCCGCTGCGGCCGGCTGCTCGGAAATGCCTTGGTGACATGGGGTCATGGTATAAAGCGGGCTGCTGGAAACGTACGACACTCGCATTGCAAAAAAGAGCGCACAGCGTTCAATGAAGCGGGCCGCAACAGGCCTCGCCGCCGTCCCCTCCGCGCCGTTTTCAAATGAGCATTGATTTCCACGCATGAAGCGCGGCTTCTACATCATCATGGCGGCGCAGTTCTTCTCGTCGCTGGCGGACAACTCGCTGCTCATCGCCTCCATCGCGCTGCTGGCGCAGCTCGACGGCCCGGCCTGGATGACGCCGCTGCTGAAGTTCTTTTTCACCATATCCTACGTGGTGCTGGCTCCCTTCGTGGGTCCGCTGGCCGACGCCCTGCCCAAGGGGCGGGTGATGCTGCTCACCAACAGCATCAAGATCGCCGGCTGCGCCATGATGTTTTTCTACGACCTGCTGCCCATACCGGGCGCCCCGGAATACCTGACGGTATTGCTCGCCTACGCCGTGGTCGGTCTGGGCGCGGCCGCGTATTCGCCCGCCAAGTACGGCATCCTCACCGAGATGCTGCCGCCGGAAAAACTGGTGGCCGCCAACGGCTGGATCGAGGGCCTGACCGTGGCTTCCATCATCCTGGGGACGGTGCTGGGCGGGGCGCTCATCAGCCCGCGCATATCGGCGGCATTGCTGTCGTTTGATTTACCCGCGTTCGACACCGGCGTCGACACGCCGGCGGAGGCGGCCATCGTGGTCATCGCCGGCCTGTACCTGACCGCCGCCATTTTCAACCTGTACATCCCGGACACCGGCGCGCGCTACAGACGCCAGTATTCCAACCCGATCACGCTGGCCGTGGATTTCGGGCGCTGCCTGGCCACGCTGTGGCGCGACAAGCTGGGTCAGATCTCGCTCGCCGTGACCACGCTGTTCTGGGGCGCGGGCGCCACCCTGCAGTTCATCGTGCTGCGCTGGGCCGAAACCTACCTCGGGCTGCGTCTGGACAAGGGCGCCGTGCTGCAGGGAGTCACCGCCCTCGGTGTTGCCCTGGGCGCGGTGCTGGCGGCGCGCTTCGTTCCGCTGCGCAAGTCCCTGTCCGTGCTGCCGATGGGCATCGCCATGGGCATTGCCGTGACGCTCATGGTGTTCACGACCTGGATGCCGCTGGTCTACTTCATGCTGCTGGTGATCGGCGGCCTGGCCGGCTTTTTCGTGGTGCCCATGAACGCCCTCTTGCAGCACCGCGGCCATTTGCTGCTCTCGGCCGGGCATTCCATCGCGGTGCAGAACTTCAACGAGAACGTGTCGGTGCTGCTCATGCTGGCGCTGTACTCGACCATGATCAAGGCCGACATTTCCATCGCCGTCATCACGGTGTGCTTCGGCCTGTTCGTGGCCATCACCATGCTGGGTGTCATGCAGCGGCACAAATACAACCAAGCGCAATCAGATTCTTTGCACTTGATTGGACTGGAAAAGCACTAGGTGAACACCAGAAACGGCGGTGGCGAAGGGATGCCCTCTGCGATTGCCCTAGAGCACGATGGGCGCGTCGGGTAGCTCGTTGCCACGGCCTCCGGCTGTGGGGAAATGGCGCTCCAGCAGTTGCCCTGCCAGGCTCAGACCGGTGAGCACCCCTTTCTCGTAGCGTCCGTCCTTCAGCAGCGGCTGCATGGCGTCGCAGATCTCCTGCCAGGCTGCATCGCCGACTTTTGCGTGGATGCCGCGGTCAGCCACCACCTCCACCGCATGATCTGCGAGCAGCAGGTAGATCAGCACGCCGTTGTTGTGCTCGGTGTCCCAGACGCGAAGCTGTGCGAACAATTCCTCTGCGCGCTGTCGAGGCGTCATGCCTGCCAGCACGCGGGCCGGAGACAGTCCGCCCTCCACGGCAAAGCGCACTTCACCGGCGTGACGTTGTTCCTGGTCGGCGATGGCGGACTCGATGCGCTTCAACGTCGCGACGGGAAAGGCACGCCGCCGGCCAATGTCTTCACCGATCACGTGGCGCATCACTCTGGCAAGGTCAAGCTTGAGGGCCATCACCACCGTCCCGACGCACCGCCGCCGCCGAATCCGCCACCCCCGCCGCTGAAACCACCGCCGCCTCCGCCGAACCCGCCGCCCCCTCCTCCACCCCAGCCGCCACGGCCCCAGCCCCCGCCGTAAAACGGCCCGCGCGACACGCCACGGAACAAGCCGAACACCAGGCCCACCACGCCGGCGACGATGCCGAACAGGATGGAGCCGAACAGGAACCACGCTGCCAATCCGACCACACCGCCGCCCAGCGCCGACCCGCCGATGCGCCCGAACAGGCTGTTGAACAGCGCCGTGGCGATGAAAAACACCACCACCAGGGTGAAGAAGGAATGCGGATTCGCGTCACCGCTGAAGCCCTGTTGCCGCGCTGGCGCGGGGAGATTCTCGCCATGAATGAGCTTCATCAGGGAATCCACGCCGGCATTGATGCCGCCGGCGAAATCGCCCTGCTTGAAACGCGGCGTGATCACTTCGTCGACGATGCGGTGGGCCAGCGCGTCGGGAATGGCGCCCTCCAGCCCATAGCCCACTTCGATGCGCAGGGCGCGGTCATTCTTGGCGACGAGCAGGATGACGCCGTCGTCCTTGCCTCCCCGCCCGATTTTCCAGGCCTCGGCCACGCGGATGGAATAC
>DATNCF010000345.1:0-3265 GCA_035571675.1 Burkholderiales bacterium
GGCGCCTGATCGACCGCATCGGCCTGCGCCGGCCGCTGGTGTGGACCGCGGCGCTGACGCTGGCGGGGATAGTGCTGCCCGGCCTGTGGCAGGGCGTGCCGGCGCTGGCCGCGGCCTCGGTGCTCAACGGCTTTGCGTTCACCGTCGCGGCCATGGCCCTGGGCAATGCCGCCGCGTTGCTGGGCACGCCCGAGCAGCGCACGTCCAACATCGGCTGGGTGTTTCTCGGCAATGCCGCCGGCTTCGCCCTGGGGCCTTTGATGGCCGGCTTCGGCATCGATCACCTGGGCCACCGCGCCTGCTTCCTGCTGCTGGCCCTGCTGCCGCTGGCCTCGCTCATCCTGATGGCGGCCTGCATCAGGCAGGTTCCCGAGGGCGCCATGCCCGCCCGGCAGCAGCGTCCATCGGGCGGGCTGCTGCGCGCCTTGAACCAGCCGGCCATGCGGCCGCTGGTGATCGTGCAGGTGCTGGCCGGCTCCTGCCTGGAAACGTTCTACTTCATCGTGCCCCTGCACGGCGCGCAGTCCGGCCTTTCCGCTTCCACCATCGGCGTGATCACTTCGTGCGCTTTCGTCGCGAATTGCACGGCGCGCACCCTGCTGCCGGTGTGGTTCCGGCACCGCGACGAAAGGCGCATCATGTCGGTGGTGTTCTTCATCGCCGCGGTGTCCATCTTCCCCTTCGCCCTGACCGCGCAGCCGTGGCTATTGATGCTGTTCGCCGCCGGGGCGGGCGTGTGCCACGGCGCCGCGTTTCCCATCCTCACTTCGCTGATCTACACGGCGTCGCCGCCGGGCCGCCAGGGCGAACTCTCCGGGGCGCGGGTCATGCTCACGGCCGGGGGCGTCAGTCTCAACCAGTTCCTGGCCGGTGGCCTCAGCAGCCTGTTCGGCCTGGTCCCCGTGACCTGGCTGGTGGCCGCCATGGCGCTGGCGGCGGGCTGGTATTCGCGGCGGCAGGCGCAGGCGCTCGACCCGCGCCGGGAAACATTCAAACAGCGTCCTTGAACCGGAAGCCCTCGCCCCAGCGCGCCAGTTTTCCCCACGTCATGGGGGCGGGAAAGTGCATGGTGCAAACCAGCGCATGCTCTTCCAGGCTGCGTTCGAAGAATTCGCGCCGGGTGCGCGCCCCCTGTGCGCCGTCGTAATCGGCACGGGTATGCAGCTCCGGGTAGCGCAACTGCAGGGGCGAGTGGCACAGGTCACCGGTGAACAGGGCGATGCCGGCGCCGTTGGCCACGCGCACCGCGCAGTGGTCGATGGTGTGCCCCGGCGTGGGCCGCAACTGCACGCACTCGCACACCGTATGCTCGTTGGTCACGAGGTCGGCGCGTCCGGCCTCGACCACGGGCAGCACGCTGTCCGACATCGAGGCGATGGGCCGCTTGGCGTGGGCGCCCGTCCAGTAGTCGTATTCGCGCTTGGAGAAGATGTAGCGCGCCTTGGGGAAGGTGGGCACCCAGCGGCCGTTGTCCAGGCGGGTGTTCCAGCCCACGTGGTCGTAGTGCAGGTGCGAGCACAGCACGAAATCGATGTCGTCCACCGACAGCCCGGCCGCGGCCAGGCTAAGCATGTAGTCGTCGCTGGCCTGCATATGGTCTGCGGGCCTGCTGCGTTCCTTGTGGTTGCCCACGCAGGTATCGATGAGGATGTTGTGGTGGCGCGTGCGCACCAGCCAGGAATGGAAGCTCAGCACGATGCGCCTGGACACCGGATCGTAGGCATGCGGCACCAGCCAGGAGTGATTTTCCTCCATCAGCTCGGGCGTGAGAGCGGGGAAGAACTTGAAGGTGTCCAGGTAAGGCATGGCTTTCTCCTGGATGGCCTCGACGCTGATGTCGCCCAGCCTGAAGCCCTTGTTCCCGGTCATGTTGGTCCTCTTGCCGCGCGCAGTGTCGTTGCGTCGAGCGTCATTGCCTTGAGCGTCATGGCGTTGAACTCATTGCACTCGTGATACGATGCGTCGCACCGCCATGCATCGAAGGCCCTCGCCATGACTGAATCCGCCAACGACGATCTCGTACTATATCGCATCGAGGGCCGCACCGCGGTGCTCACGCTCAACCGGCCCGAGCGCCTGAACGCTTTCAACCCCGACATGCTGGCGCGCTGGCTGGCCTGCCTGGAGCAGGCGCAGGCCGACCCCGCAGTCCGTGCCGTGGTGCTGACCGGGGCGGGACGCGCCTTCTGCTCCGGCGGCGACGTCGGCAACATGGGGGACAACAGTGCAGCGTCCGGCGCCGACGCGCTCACCCCGGCGAAAATCAAGGACTCGCTGCAGCACAACGTGCAGCGCATCCCGCTGCAACTCGCCCGCATGGACAAGCCCGTCATCGCCGCCATCAACGGCGTGGCCACCGGCGCCGGCCTTGACATGGCGCTGATGTGCGACATGCGCTTCGCCGCCGAGGGCGCGCGCATGGGCGAGACCTACGTCAAGGTGGGCCTGGTGCCGGGCGCGGGCGGCGCCTACTTTCTGCCGCGCCTGGTGGGCAGCGCCAAGGCGCTGGAACTGTTCTGGTCGGGCGACCTGATCGATGCTCAGGAGGCGCTGCGCCTCGGCATGGTGAACCGGGTGTATCCGAACGAGCAACTGCTGGCCAAGACGCTGGAGTTCGCCGAGCGCGTGGCCGACGCGCCGCCGCTGTCGGTGCGCCTGATCAAGCGCGCGGTGTACCAGTTCGCCAGCCTGGACCTGGCGACCAGCCTCGACACGATCTCCTCGCACATGACGGTGGCCAGAAGCAGCGCCGACCACGTCGAGGCGGTGCGCGCGCTGCGCGAGAAGCGCCCGGGTAAATTCGAAGGACGCTGAGTCGAAAGACGCCGAGCCTCGCGCGCCGACAGGGCGCCGCCACGCGCCGGTAGGACAAAAACCACATTCGAATCGGCGCCGTTCCGGCGGCATTGGAAGGGCGGTCAACTAGGCTGTTGAGATGCGCCGCACTGCGGCGATTTTCAGGAGCCAGTCATGAAACCCGTCAATCAAACCCTGCTCGTCGTCGGGCTGGGCTGCGCCGCCCTCGCGGGCTGCGCCAGTTCGCCCGACCGCGCTTCCAACGCCTCCGTCATCAGCCCATCCGGATATGTGGATGGACGGTCGGGCAACTGGGTGAGCAACGCCGAGTGCGGCGGCCTGGTCGGAGGCAGCTACCAGCGCTGCATGAATGGCCGGCGCGGCAGTTCGAACATCAGCCCTTCGGGGGCCGAGGTCAACGGCAATGAATCGGGCACGTCATCCAGCGGCGCCTATTCCGGCGGCCCTG
>DATNCF010000346.1:0-19978 GCA_035571675.1 Burkholderiales bacterium
CTGTGATGAGCAACCTGTTCCCCGCCGCGGCCTCGGCGCTGATGTTCATGAAGCTCACCGAGAAGGCCGGCAGCAGCACGGTCGCGGCCAGCGGGCCGGCGTAGCGCACCTCGTTCAGCAGCGTCACCAGCAGCCAGTACACCGCCACCAGCGCCAGCCACGCTCCGGGCGTGCGCTTGAACAGCCGCCAGCCGTTGACCAGCCAATTCAGCCCCTGGCGCGCGGGCACGATGCGCATGTTGGTGGCGACGCTCATTCGCGCGCCCGCACTATACCAACGCCGGCACGCCGGCGCGGCGCTGTTCCAGCACGCGGCGGAAGTGCTCGGGGTCGTGCGCATGAGTGAGCTCGCCGGGCCGCGGCAGGTAGAAGTCGTACAGGCGCGACAGCCAGAAGCGCAGCGCCGCCGCGCGCAGCATCAGCGGCCAGGCGGCGCGTTCGTCGGCGGTGAAGCTGCGTTCCCGTCCGTAGGCGTCGAGCAGCACCGCGCAGCGCGCCGCGTCCAGCCCGCCGTCGGGCAGCACGCACCAGTCGTTCACCGTGACCGCCACGTCGAACAGCAGCGCGTCCACGCCGGCGAAATAGAAATCGATGATGCCGCCGAGCTTTTCCTGCCCGTCCGCGCCTTCCCACAGCGCGTTGTCGCGGAACAGGTCGGCGTGCACGGGGCCGCTCGGCAGCGCCTCGCGCCGGGCCATGGCCGGCGCAGCCAACTGCGCATCCAACTCGGATTGGAGCAGCGCCTGGCGCGGTTCGTCCAGGAAGGGTATGACGCGCGGCGCGGTCTCCTGCCACCAGTGCGGCCCGCGCGGATTGTCCTGCCGCGCACCGTAGGACTGTCCGGCGGCGTGCAGCCGCGCCAGCGCCGCCCCGATGAGCATGCAATGGTGCGCGGCCGGCGCCATCACCGGGCGGCCGGGCAGGCACGTGACCAGGGTAGCGGGCTTGCCGTTGAGATGCCCCAGCAGCGCGCGGTCGCAATCGGCAATGGGCGCGGGACAGGGAATGGCGTGCCCGGCCAGGTGGGCCATGAGGTTGAGGTAAAAGGGCAGTTCGGCCTCGGACAGGCGCTCGAACAGCGTGAGCACGTAGCGGCCGGAAGTGGTGGTGACGAAATAATTGGTGTTTTCGATGCCCGAGGCGATGCCCTTCAGCTCCACCAGCGTGCCCAGGGGGTAGCGCGACAGCCAGCCGGAGAGCTGTTCGGAAGTGACCTTGGTGAAAACCGACATAGGACGGGAGGCCGGACCGCTAGGTCCGCCCATTCAGGCCAAGGAGTAAGCCAATGAGGAGCACGCCGCTGAGGAGCACGCCGATAGGGGCGAAGACGCTCAAAACTCCTTGATCACCCACTTGGGCACGCGCAGGTTGGTCCCGGGGCCCCGGGTGCCCACATTCTCGGCCGGGTCGGGCACCATGTAATACACCTTGCCGCCGGGCGTGGTGACCTTGAGCGAGCGCTGCCCATCCACGACGATTTCCTCGACCTTGTCGTTGGGCGCGGGGCCGATTTCGATGGGCCGGTCGCCGGAGTCGGGCCCGAGCCCGGGGGGCGGCGGTGGCGGGGGCGGCAAGGACTCGAGCTTGGGCGGCTGCTGGGCCAGCGCGGTTGCCGGAACCAAGGTCGAAACCAGGATCGAAACTGAGGTCAAAACCAAGGCGGGTAGGATCACTGCAGCCAATGCGCGCCATGTCCCCAATGCGCCCCATGTCCCCAAGGTGCCCAATGTAGCAATCCGCTCCGCTGCGGTGAGGGTCGGGGCCGGCCGGCCGGGGCGTCGGGGCGTCATGGGTGGTTTTTTGAGAAACGAAATTGGTTTTCAAAGTGTAGCAGATCGCTCCATGACGGAAGGCCGCTTTCAGCTTCTGCGATAATGGCCCGCCCATCCCATCTCTCCGCGGTTACTCCTTCACGTGAGCAAGACGCTGGTTCTCGTCGACGGTTCGTCCTATCTTTATCGCGCCTATCACGCGCTGGAGCGCGCCAACCTGCGCTCGGCTTCGGGCGAGCCAACGGGGGCGGTATACGGCGTGATCAACATGCTGGCCAAGTTGCTGGTGGATTTCCCCGCCGACTATTGCGCCTGCGTGTTCGACGCCAAGGGCAAGACCTTCCGCGACGAGTGGTATCCCGAGTACAAGGCCACCCGCGCCGCCATGCCCGAGGACCTGGCCAGCCAGATCGAGCCGCTGCACGAGTGCATACGCGCGCTGGGCTGGCCGCTGGTCATGGTGGACGGCGTTGAAGCCGACGACGTCATCGGCACGCTGGTGCGCCAGGCCGAGGCCGCGGGCATGCGCAGCATCATCTCCACCGGCGACAAGGACCTCACCCAGCTCGTCACCCCGCACGTGCTGTGGGTGAACACCATGAGCAACGAGCGCCTGGACGCGGACGGCGTCAAGGCCAAGTTCGGCGTGCCGCCCGAGCGCATCGTCGATTACCTCACGCTCATCGGCGACAGCATCGACAACGTGCCCGGCGTGGACAAGGTGGGCCCGAAGACGGCGTGCAAGTGGCTGCAGCAATACGGCAGCTTGGACGAGGTGATGGCGCATGCCGCCGACATCGGCGGCGCGGTGGGCGAGAACCTGCGCCGCGCCCTGGACTGGCTGCCCACGGGGCGCAAGTTAGTTACCGTGAAAGTGGACGTGCCGCTGGAGTGCAAGCCCGAGGATTTGAAACTCGGCAAGCGCGACACCGGCAAGCTCACCGACCTGTACACGCGCCTGGGCTTCAAGACCATGCTGCGCGACCTGCAGAACACCGGCAAGGCCAGGGATGATCGTGAAGCGGGACCGACCGACGCCGGCCCCTCAACGTTCCGCGCCTACGCGCCGCCGCAGGCCCGCATCGATCCGCTGCCGGAAGCCGCGGTGTTCGTTTCCACGCGCGAGTACGAGACCGTCAGCGACGAGCCCGCGTTGAAACGCTGGCTGGCGGCCGTCGAGAAAGCGCCCATCACCTCCTTCGACACCGAGACCAGCGGCGTGGATCCCCTCACGGCCAAGCTGGTGGGCGTGTCGCTGTCGGTGCAGCCGGGCCACGCCGCCTATGTGCCGCTGGCGCACAACTACGCCGGCGCGCCCGACCAGATCGGCGTGGAGCGCGCGCTCACCATCCTCAAGCCCTGGCTGGAAAATCCCCACAAGCCCAAGCTGGGCCAGAACGTCAAGTTCGACCAGCACATCCTGGCCAACCACGGCATCGCCCTGGCCGGCGTGACGCAGGACACCCTGCTCGAATCCTATGTGCTGGAAAGCCATCAGCGCCACGACATGGACGCGCTCGCCATGCGCGTGCTCGGCGCCAAGGTCACCAGCTACGACGAGGTCACCGGCACGGGCGCCAAGCGCATTCCCTTCGAGCAGGTGGACGTGGCGCGCGCCGGGGAATACGCGGCCGAGGACGCCGACGTCACCCTGCAGATCCACGCCGCCCTGCATCCGCGCATTTCCGGCGACGACAAGCTGCGCTACATCTACGAGTCCATCGAGATTCCGGTGCGCGAGGTGCTGTACCGGGTGGAGCGCAACGGCGTGCTCATCGACGCCGACCAGCTTTCGGCGCAGACCCATGAGCTGGGCCAGAAAATGCTGGACCTGGAGGCGCGCGCCTACACCGAGGCCGGCCAGCCCTTCAACCTCAACTCGCCCAAGCAGATCGCCGAAATCTTTTTCGAGCGCAAGGGCATGCCGGTGGTGAAGAAAACACCCTCGGGCGCGCCCTCCACCGACGAGGAAGTGCTGGCGCGCCTCGCGCTCGACCATCCCCTGGCCAAGATGCTGCTCGATTACCGCGAGATCTCCAAGCTGAAATCGACTTACACGGACAAGCTGCCGCGCATGGTGAACGCCGCGACGGGGCGCGTGCACACCACCTATGGCCAGACCACGGCGGTCACCGGGCGGCTGGCGTCGAACGACCCCAACCTGCAGAACATTCCGGTGCGCAGCGCCGAAGGCCGGCGCATCCGCGAGGCCTTCATCGCCCCCAAGGGCGCGGTCATCCTGTCGGCCGACTACTCGCAGGTGGAACTGCGCATCATGGCCCACTTGTCGGGCGACCAGAACCTGCTGTCGGCCTTCGCGGCGGGCGAGGACATTCACCGCGCCACGGCGGCCGAAGTGTTCGGAAGGAAACTCACCGAAGTCAGCCCGGAAGAGCGCCGCTACGCCAAGACCATCAACTTCGGGCTGATTTACGGCATGTCCGCCTTCGGCCTGGCGCAGCAGATGGGCGTGGAGCGCGCGACCGCGCAGAGCTACATACAAAGTTATTTCTTACGCTACCCGGGGGTCAAGCGCTACATGGACGAGACGCGGGCCCAGGCGAAAGAAACGGGATTCGTCGAGACCGTGTTCGGCAGACGGCTGTGGCTGCCGGAAATCCGCTCGGCGCACGCCGGCCGGCGCGGCAACGCCGAGCGCGCCGCCATCAATGCGCCCATGCAGGGCACTGCCGCTGACCTGATTAAATTAGCCATGATCGCAACACAAAAGTGGCTGGACAGCGAGCGATTAGCGAGCAAGATTATTATGCAAGTACACGACGAGCTTGTATTCGAGGTACCTGAAGCAGAGAAAGAAAAGATAACGAAACAATTGCCGGAATTGATGGGCGGCGTGGCTTCGTTGAAAGTACCGTTGCTTGTCGACGTTGGCGTTGGCCCGAACTGGGAAAAAGCGCATTAATAGTTAAGGCTGTTGAATCGGCTCGCCCTCTCCCTCGGTCCCTCTCCCCCTGGGAGAGGGAAGCAAAACCCCGCGAGATTTAGCCCCTCTCCCACAGGGAGAGGGGTTGGGGAGAGGGCAACGTGAAAGAATCTTAAAGATCAATCGCCCTTGTCTCTAATCGAACACGAGAAGAAACTCTTATGAGCATGACTTTTCCGCCCCGCCGCGTTTACAAGCGCTCCGAACTCGTCCGCCTCATCTCGCCGAAAAGCCTGGCCATTGTCGGCGCCACGCCCAACCCGACCGCTTTCGCGACGCACACCTTCAACAACCTGAAGGACTTCGACGGGGAAATTCATTTCGTCAACGCCAAGTACGACAAGATCGGCGACAAACCCTGCTATCCGTCCATTACCGCCCTGCCGGAGGTGCCAGACTGCGTGATCATTACGGTCGGCCGCGATGCGGTCCAGCCCGTGGTCGAGGAATGCGCAAAGGCTGGTGTTGGTGGAGTTGTAATCTATGCCTCGGGTTATGCGGAAACGGCCAAGCCCGAACGCGTCGCCCTGCAGGACAAGCTCACCGCCATCGCCCGCGAGACGGGTTTGAAAATCGTCGGGCCAAATTGCGTCGGCGTGATCAATCACGTGCGGCGCATGGCCATCACCTTCACCACCAACTACGAGCTCGCGCACCAGGGCGAGGCCGCGGTGGGGCTGGTCAGCCAGTCGGGCGGCGTGGGCAACGCCTTCAACCAGGTGTTCCACATCGGCACGCCCATCAGCCACATGCTGACCACCGGCAATTCCTGCGACGTGGACGTGGCGGACTACGTGAGCTACCTGGCCGAGGACCCGCACTGCAAATCCATCGCCTGCATTTTCGAAGGCGTGGAGTCGCCCGAGCGGCTGCTGGAAGCCGCGCAATACGCCTGGGAGGCCAACAAACCGCTGGTGGTCTACAAGCTGGGCGTGAGCAACCAGGGCGCCGCCGCGGCCATGTCGCACTCGGGCTTCCTGGCCGGTTCGTCCGCGGCCTACAAGGCGGCGTTCGAGCGCATGGGCGCGGTGGTGGCCGAGAACGTACAGTCCTTCATTGAGACGGCGAGCTTTTTCGCCAAGGCGCCGGCCCCCAAGGCCGAGGGCGTGGCCGTGATCACCACGTCCGGGGGCTTCGGGGTGCTCACCGCCGACATGGCCGAGCGCTACGGCGTCAGCATGCCGCAGCCCGAGGGCGAAACGCTGGCGCTGTTGAAAAAGCACGTGCCCGAGTTCGGCGCGGCTCGCAATCCCTGCGACGCCACGGCGCAGGTCATGGGCAACATGCAGATGCTCATCGACTGCGTGGAGGCCTTCCTCGCCGACCCCAACTACGGCGCGCTCATCTATCCGCACCCCTATGTGTACGTGGGCGGGCAGGAGCGCGTGTTCCCCATGCGCGACCTGGGCAAAAAATACGGCAAGCCCATGATCATCGCTTGGCTCAGCGACTGGCTGGAGGGGCCGGACGCCGCGCGCATCGAGGCCGACCCCAACCTCATCCTGTTCCGCTCCATCGACAACTGCTATTTCTCGCTGGCCGCGTGGCTCAATCGCGAAAAAAAGCGCCAGGCGTGGCTGAAGGAAAAGGGCAAAAAGCCGGTTCGATTGTCGCCTGCCGATGCGAACGAGCACGCCGGCAAACTCATCGACGCCGCGAAGAACAAGGCGCTCACCGAGCGCGAGGCCAAAGAGGTGCTGGCCGCCTATGGTGTGCCGGTGGTGGGTGAGAAGCTGGTGCAGTCGGCTGACGAAGCCGCCGCCGCGGCCAAGTCGCTCGGCTTCCCGGTTGCGCTCAAAGTCGAGTCGCCCGACTTGCCGCACAAGACCGAGGCCGGCGTCATCCGCCTGGGCCTGAAAACCGAGGCTGAAGTAAAAGCCGCCTTCGACGCCGTCATGGCCAACGCCAAAAAGGTCTCGCCGCCGCCGCGCCTCAACGGCGTGCTGGTGCAGCCCATGATTTCCGCCGGCACCGAAATCATGGTGGGCGCGCGCGTCGATCCGCTGTTCGGGCCGCTGGTCATCACCGGCCTGGGCGGCATCCTGGTCGAGCTGCTGAAGGACACGGCCGTCGACCTCGCACCGGTAACGTCCAAGGAAGCGCGCGCCATGCTCGACAGCCTGAAAGGCAAGGCCGCGCTGACCGGTTTCCGCGGGTCCGAGCCTGTGGACCTCGACAAGCTGTCCGAGATCGTGGCGCGGCTGTCGGAGTTCGTGGCCGATCAGAAGGACCGCATTGCCGAACTGGACGTGAATCCCCTGATCTGCTCGGGTGGGCGGATTACGGCCGTTGATGCTCTGATCGTGAAGAAGGTCTAGCGGGAAACGGGTTCATCGAGGCCACCAAAAACAAACCCCGCCGAAGCGGGGTTTGCGTCATTTGCCGACCCGGAATCAGGCGGCTTTCCGTGCCTTGCGGCGGGCCATGAACCCGACGAGACCAAGGCCGGCGAGCATCAGGACGTATTCGGACGGTTCGGGGACCGGCTTGGACACATCTGCTACTTCCACACGTGTCAACTCCGAGTTGTAAAGGCTGATTGACGCCACGTGTCCATTGGAAAATTCTCCGATCCCTCCACCGACCAGATTGTCGGCAAAGAACGTGATGAGCCTGTCGGGATTGGCCGAGGCGTACGTACTGAAATCCATGACCGTTGTGGTCAGATCGAATTGAAAGGCGCCGTCAAGGTACGAAGTGACATGGCCGGCGCCGTTGTTGGTCAGGGTTACGTGATGGTACTCACCGAATGTGAAATTCGTCGTCCCATTGCCGGTAGGGTATATCTGCAACTTGTTTCCGGGCTCTACGTAAAAGGCATTGTCACTGGTGCGATTGGACACGCCGAAAATATTTTTCCAAGTTGACTGGCTGGCATCAATCTTGAAAACCATGTCAACCGAATACAGGTTTCCGTGGGTCAGCAAGCCCGTCGTGTTTACCGATAGTCCCGCTTGTAAACTCGGCGGAAACTGTGTTCCCGAGTACTGGTAGACCGTGCGGGTAAGTCCGAACACGGTGTCGGTGACGAAGCTGTTCTGGCCCAAGGGATCGATGGCGGTCAGCGCGGGCGCTCCGGATTGGTTGGCGTTCAGGGTGTTGTTGAAATCCCATGTTGCAACGGGTGTTTGCGCAAACGCTGAACCTGTTCCGCACACCAGCCCGATCAGAACCAGGGCGGACTGAATCGTCTTCCTGTCCATGCTTTCTCCCAGCGCGGTTGTTTTGCACACAGGTCAACGAATAAGCACGGCTTGTAGGGTGCTTGTAGGCCGACCTCACGCTGCAAGCTAACATCGGACTTGCTCTTGAAACAATAGGCGGTTCATCCCGGATTAAATGGGAGAGGGCAACCCATAGGATCCGACGAAATTCAGCCATGCTTTACATTCCAATGGCATGTAAAGCACGTGACTTGAAAGCCGCGGCTTATCAGGCGTTCCAATAAGCCGCAATGCCGCGCGCCAGGCCGCGACCCTGCCTCAGCCCCGCCTCCAGCGCCGGCACCCTAACCGCCGGATCCAGCGGATTCAGCCCGAACGCCGCCCGCGCCGCATCGTCGCTCTGCACGATGAACGCGCGCTGTCCCAACGTTTCCATTTCAGCATCAAAATTGCGCTTCTCCCGGTTCTGCAACAGGCGGGTCACCAGCACCACCACGCGCTCATAGCCTTTTGCCAAGTCCGCGTTGCTGGAGGAGCGCGCTCCACCATCCACATAGCGCTTGCCGTGGATGGTGCTGGGCGGCCACACGCCCGGCACGGCGCAACTGGCCGCGACGGCGTCCACCAGCGATACGCCGGAGTCCTTGTCGAACGCCACCCAGTCACCGGTTTGCGCCTCGACCGCGGTGAGCTTCAAGGGCCGCTCGGGCCATTCGTGCACGGGCAGGCGCGACGCGATCACGGCGCGCCGCTCGGCCTCCGGGATGGTTTGGGCTTCGAGCCCCAACTGGCCCAGGCGCCGCCTGGCTTCCTGCTCGTTGGCCGCGCCTTCCACCAAGCGCGTGAGGAAGACGCGGCGCTCGCTGTTGTCGTAGGGCACGTAGATTTCGCTGACTTGCTCGGTTCGTTGCATGGCGACGAGCCGGTCAAGCGGCACGCCGGTGGCGATTTGCGCGCCCACCGTGGCCCCGGCCGACGTGCCCACGATCAGGTCGGCCTCGGCGAGGCGCACGCCAGCCTGCTCCAGCGCGGACAGCACGCCGATCTGCCAGGCAATGCCGGCCACGCCGCCCCCCGACAGCACCAGGGCGCGTCCGCCTTTCGCAGAGGTCATTTCTGCAGCGCCCCGAATACCTTGCGGATGATGTTCGAGCCCTCCTGGACGGGATTGGCGCGGATCTTGGCCTCCTCGTCGGCGATGGCGAGGTACAAGCCGTCCAGGGTCTTGCGGGTGATGTAGCCCTCCAGGTTCACGTCTTCCTTTTTGATCAGGCCGAGCTGGGCGCCGCGGCCGGCGTACTTGTCGTACACCTCCGCGAGCTTCACTTTGTTCATGGCTTTCTGGACGATGGGCAGGAACTTCTGTCCCAGCGGGCTCTCGGTCTTCTGGCGGAAATACCGGGTGGCCGAGTCCTTGCCGCCGGTCAATATGCCTTTGGCATCCTGCACGCTCATCTGCTTCACGGCGTTGACGAACAGCCCCTTGGCCTCGGGCACGGCCGCCTCGGCGGCGCGGTTGATTTTCAATACCAGGTCGTCGGCTTGCTTGCCCATGCCCAGCGCCCGCAGGCCGCCTTCGATTTTCTGTAAGGATTCGGGTAGGGGCATTTTGAACTTCGGGTTACCGTAGAAACCGTCCTGTGTCCCCAGTTGTTGCACGGCCGCCTGGGCACCCTTGTCCAGGGCAGCCTTGAGTCCGGCCACGGCGTCGCCGTTGCTGAGGTCGGACAGCCCGATGGCTTGGGCCGCCCCACATACCAGACCAAAACAAAGGGGAATTGCAATGCAGCGCAACATGACAGTCCTGTAAAAAAAGCCGACAATGCGCCGCTCCATCGTTCCCTCCAGGGTTTCATGAAGATTCGCCAGCTTAGCCTCGTCGCCCTCGCCGTCGCAATGCTGTTGGGCTTGGGCCTGTGGCTGACCCAGTTCAAGCCGGTGACGGCGCCCGAAGTCAATTTCAAGACGCTCACCGGCGAGCAATTCTCCACCCGCGACCTGCGCGGCAAAATGGTCCTGGTTAACTTCTGGGCCACCAGTTGCGCGGCCTGCCTGGAGGACATGCCCAAGCTCATCCAGACCCAGAACCGCTTCAAGGCGCGCGGCTTCGAGACCGTGGCCGTGGCCATGGACTACGATCCGCCCAACCGCGTTCTGGATTATGCCCAGCGCGCGAAATTGCCGTTCAAGGTGTCGCTCGACATTGACGGCGCCGTGGCCAAGGCCTTCGGCAATGTCCGGCTCACGCCCAGCAGCGTGCTCATCGACAAGCGTGGCCACGTCATTCGCCGCTTCCTGGGCGAGCCCGATTTCGCCCAACTGGACGCCCTGCTGGATCGAAAGCTGAAAGACCCTGTCTAAACTTGTGCCCACGGTCTCGCCACTGGTGAGATAATAGGGGCGACAAGAGAGGGGTTTTTAGTGAGCGCGCTTTTCTCCGGAGTGTTCGACCTACCCTGGTGGGGCCTCGCCCTCGTGGCGCTGGGCCTCACCCACGTGACCATCGCCTCGGTCACCATTTTCCTGCATCGCCATCAGGCGCACCGCGCCCTGGATCTGCATCCCGCCGCCAGCCATTTCTTCCGTTTGTGGCTGTGGCTGACCACCGGCATGTCCACGCGCGAATGGGCTGCTGTGCACCGCAAGCACCACGCACGCTGCGAAACCGCCGAAGACCCGCACAGCCCGCAGGTGCTGGGCATCAACCGCGTGCTGTGGGGCGGCGTGTTCCTGTATGTGAAGGAATCGGCCAAGCGCGACACCATCGAGCGCTACGGCCACGGCACGCCCGACGACTGGCTGGAGCGCAACCTGTACGCCAAGTACGTGCTGCTCGGCATCACCCTCATGGGGGTCACCGACCTCGTCCTGTTCGGGATTGTGCCCGGCCTCGCCGTGCTGGCCGTGCAACTGGTGTGGATTCCCTTCTGGGCCGCCGGCGTCATCAACGGTGTGGGCCACTACTGGGGCTACCGCAACTGGATCACCGCCGAGGCCAGCACCAACATCGTCCCCTGGGGCATCCTGATCGGCGGCGAGGAACTGCACAACAACCACCACGCCCACGCCACCTCGGCCAAGTTCTCGTCCAAATGGTATGAGTTCGACGTGGGCTGGGTCTACATCCGGGCGCTGGAACGCCTGGGCCTGGCCCGGGTCAAGCACGTCGCCCCGGTGCCGCGCTTCGGCGCCGTGCGCCCGGAAATCGACGCCGCCACCCTGCGCGCCGTGATCGCCTACCGCCACGACGTGCTGGCGGCCTACGCCCGTTCGCTCAAGCGGACTTGCGCCGACGAGCTGGCCAAGCTGCGCCAGGCCGTGTCGCACGAAACACCGCACGACGCCCTCTGGGTCAGGAAGCTTCGCGGCTGGCTGTTCCGCGACCAGACCACCCTGGAGCAGGCCGAGCGGGACGCCCTGGAGCGCGGCCTGTCCCGCTCCCCGGTGCTGCAAAAAATCCACGCCATGCGGGAAGAGCTGACGGCCCTGTGGGGCCGTTCCATGGCCACCCACGACCAATTGGTGCACCAGCTTCAGGACTGGTGCCGCCGGGCCGAAGAAAGCGGCATCGCCCCGCTGGTAGCTTTCTCACACCGCCTGCGCTCCTACTCCCCTCAGTAACTCGCCATAGCGAGTGCTCACTGACTTATTCGAGTCCGGCGAGCGCTGACGTCTTCCCTCCGCAACACCCAAATTTTCGAGTTCGGGCAGGGCGCGGGCGCACTTCGGTGACGCCTACGGAGTCCAATCGTCAAGTCAGCACTGGCCGGATGACCCCGCATTTTCTTTGCTGGTTGTGTGGCCTATGGGGTCCAATCGGAAGGTCAACCGCCCGCCCATAAACCCCTGTTTTTCTCCCTACCTTGATTAACTCCCAATTGCCTCAACCTATGCGTCAGGGAGTCAGGAGGCCAGATCGTTATGCGACGCTTTGATTTCAATGGGATGTGGAACGACGCGCTGTCCATGCTGGAGCAGGCCGAGCGCCTGCAGCGGCAGTTTGCCCATTTCGGACGCAGTGAAGTAGCCGGGCCGAGCTGGGAGCCGCCGGTGGACATTGTGGAAAGCGGCGACGCCCTTGCCGTGCAGGTGGCCCTGCCGGGCGTGGCCATGGACTCGGTGAACGTGGCGCTGGAAGACGGCGCCATCACCGTAACCGCCAGCCGCGCCTTTCCGGCGTGTGACCGGGGAGCCCGCGTGCACCGGCTGGAAATTCCCTTCGGCCGCTTTACGCGCCGCATCGTCCTTCCCGCCGGCATCGCCGCCCGGGCATTGGAGCTGGTGGGCCGCAATTACCAGGATGGTTGCCTGATTCTTACTTTTCGCAAGCTGGAGGCAGCATGAACACCCAGACCACGAACGAAAACGAACAAGAACTCGACGGCAACGACGCCGCCGAGAACCGCATGCTGTCGCGCGACGAAGCATCCACGGCAGGCAATGCCGCGCCCGCCCGCAACGGCGCGGGCCGCGCCCTGCCGGCCGACGCCATGATTCTCATCCCCACGCGCAACACCGTGCTCTTCCCGGGCGTGGTCTCGCCGGTGACCATCGGCCGTCCGCGCTCCGTGGCCGCGGCGCAGGAAGCGCTGCGCGGCGAGCAAAAAGTCGGATTCCTCCTGCAGCGGGACCGCGAAAAAACCGAAGTCGGCCCCGACGACCTGTACTGGGTGGGCACCAGCGGCCGCATCGTGCGCTACATCGCCGGACAAGGTGATGCCCAGGGCCGCGCCCATCACCTGGTGGTGCAGGCCGAGTCGCGCTTCCGCGTGCTGGAGTTCCTCGAGGGCTGGCCGTTCCTGGTGGCGCGCGTTGCCATAGTCGAGGCCAGCGACAAGCTGCCCGACGGCCGCAGCGCCCTGGCCGACCATGAGATCGAGGCGCGTTTCCTGCGCCTCAAGGCGCACGCCGCCGAGGCCATCGAAATGCTGCCCAACGTGCCCGACGAGCTCGCGGCCGTGGTGCAGGCCGTTGAATCGCCCTCGGCGCTGGCCGACCTCGTGGCCAATTTCATCGACGTGGAACTGCCCGAGAAGCAGGCCCTGTTGGAGGCGTTCGACCTGCGCACGCGCCTGGACAAGGTGCTCACGCACCTCGGCGAGCGCCTGGAAGTGCTGCGCATTTCCAAGAACATCAGCGACCAGACCAAGAAGGCCTTCGACGACCGCCAGCGCGAAGTGGTGCTGCGCGAGCAGATGCGCCAGATCCAGAAGGAGTTGGGCGAGGGCGACGACACGGCCGCCGAAATCGAGGAACTGGCCAAGGCCATTGACGCCGCGGGCATGCCCGAGGACACGGCCAAGCACGCCCGCAAGGAACTCAAGCGCCTGCAGCGCATGCAGGAAGGCGGCAGCGAAGCCTCGATGCTGCGCACCTATCTCGAGTGGCTCACCGAGCTGCCGTGGAAGAACGAGGACGCGAAGGGCATCGACCTCGCCGAGGCGCGCCGCATCCTGGATGAGGACCACTACGGCCTGGACAAGATCAAGCGCCGCATCCTCGAGTACCTCGCGGTGCGGAAGCTGAAGCCCGAAGGCAAGAGTCCCATCCTGTGCTTCGCCGGCCCGCCCGGCGTGGGCAAGACCTCGCTCGGCCAGTCGATCGCGAAAGCGACCGGACGCGCTTTCCAGCGCGTGGCCCTGGGCGGCCTGCACGACGAGGCCGAGATCCGCGGCCACCGCCGCACCTACATCGGCGCGCTGCCGGGCAACATCATCCAGGCGCTGCGCCGCGCCGGATCGCGCAACAGCGTGCTCATGCTCGATGAAATCGACAAGGTGGGCTCGGGCGGCTTCCACGGCGACCCGGCCTCGGCCCTGCTCGAAGTGCTCGATCCGGAGCAGAACGGCAAGTTCCGCGACAACTACCTCGGCGTCGACTTCGATCTGTCGCGGGTGATGTTCATCGCCACCGCGAACCAGCTCGACACCATTCCTGGCCCGCTGCGCGACCGCATGGAAATCATCCATCTGCCGGGGTACACGGCCAACGAAAAGATCGAGATCGCCAAGCGCTATCTGGTGAAGCGCCAGCTCGACGCCAACGGCCTGGCCGAAGGGCAGGCCAGCGTCAGCGATGCGGCCATCGCGGCGCTGGTGCACGACTACACCCGCGAGGCGGGCGTGCGCAACCTCGAGCGCGAGCTCGGTTCGGTGCTGCGCAGCGTGGCCATGAAAGTGGCGGAGGGTGCGGCACCGCCCATCGCCATCGACGAGCCCGACCTGCACGGCATTCTCGGCGCCAAGAAGTTCGAGGACGAGGTGGCGCTGCGCACGTCCGTGCCTGGCGTGGCCACGGGCATGGCCTGGACGCCGGTGGGCGGGGACATCCTGTTCATCGAGTCGACCAAGGTGCCAGGCTCGGGCAAGCTCACCCTCACCGGGCAACTCCGACGTGATGAAGGAGTCGGCCCAGGCCGCGCTCACCCTGGCCAAGTCGCGCCTGGGAACGCCGCTCGACAAGTGGGACCTGCACGTGCACGTGCCGGCCGGGGCCACGCCCAAGGATGGGCCCAGCGCGGGGGTGGCCATGTTCCTGTCTATCGTCTCGCTGCTGATCGACAAGCCGGTGCGGAATGACGTGTCGATGACGGGTGAAATATCGCTGCGAGGGCTGGTGTTGCCGATTGGCGGTGTTAAAGAAAAAGTGTTGGCCGCACTGCGGGCTGGCATAACGACGGTGATGATTCCGCGGCGCAATGCCAAGGATCTGGATGATGTGCCGGCGGAAGCTCGTGAGAAGCTGAAGTTTGTGCTGCTGGATACGGTGGATGATGCGCTGAGGACGGCGGTGGGTATTGAGCCGGGAGAGTTGAAGCTGGCGGCCTAGTAACCTATCGCGTTTGCAGATATCAGAAGGCCTCCGCCCTTAATGGTCGGGGGCCTTCTCTTTTTGATAGCATCATCCGACTAGGTAGCTCCAGAAACCGGATTCGACTAAACAAATATGTCTCAAACAGCAATCGTCAAACCCGGAAAGCGCCTGTGGGCGGGTGGCTTTGATGTATTCACGGTCGCAGTCCTGTTTATGATCATTGCAGTCGTCGGAGAATTGGCTGGAGTCGACCTTAAGAGATGGATCGTCTTCGCCGTTCTATTTTTCGCCTATAACCTTTCCTGCTTGGTGTTTCGGGAAGGTAGAACGGTCGGCAAGACCGCCGTCGACATTTGTGTCGTTTCCGCAAAAGGGCGACCGCTCAATTTACTCGAATCAGCAATCAGATCTGCCGTGAGATCGTTTCCATTCTTTTTTCTGGAGGCCCATCACGCTAGAGGGATTCCATTGGCGACGGTTGCCTTGATCGGCAGCATCTCGCTGTTGGCGCTTTTCATTGCTGAAACCACACTGCTGGAGCGCTCCGTGGCTGGCCGGACCATTGCCGACCGCTTGGCAGGGTCCATAGTGGTCAATCTCCCTCCATTGCAGCCGCACCGGGCGCCGGCGGCGCCCATGTACAGCGCGTCCGATGCGGAGTTTGGGCAGCCTCCCCGCTGGTTGCCGGGGAGAAACAAGAACTATGAGCAATTCTGACCAAGTCGAGTGCGCGACTCATGTCTGCCGGCACATTGTTGGTTCGTTGCACACCGGGGTCGCAGTTGGATTTCACTGGCCTGCCGATTTTTGACGGACCGCATCCCGACGCATGGTGCTCTTCATGTGAAGACAGGAGGGTTGAGGCGGGAGGTGACTGGACGCCGGAGGTCGAGGCCGAACTGGGTATCCAGATTCTTTGCGGTTCGTGCTACGAGAGCGCGAAGAGGATTTGGTCGAAAGCAAGGACCACATGAGATTCTTCCTGTTGCTGTTCTTGATATGGTCATCCGTCGCGGTGGCCCAAAGCAAAAACGTCCGTCCGGCGAATGACAGTGATTTCACCGGATATTGGCGGGTCGTGCTGATTCCCAATGACGTGCACCGGAGCCGGTTCAAGAACGAAGTGACAAATGGGGACGTACCCCGATTGAAAAAATGAAGCCACCAAACATAAACTGTGCACGTGCCGTTAGAGACGGCGGAATCGATGCCATGGCGGCTCTGAATGACGCGTTGGTGGACGCCATCGCAGACATAAACCCGGAACAGGCGGAAGAGCTGAAGCGCGTTTTCGGCGACGTCATGGCGGCTGTCGTCGATGAACTTATCAACCCTGCCATCCAGGCATTCCCTGAACTCGATCCCGACGACGCAACTTGGCGTGCCGTCGCCAAAGCCCGGGCGGCAGCACGGATCAAATAGAAGCTGAATGAAATTAAAGGCTCCAGGGTCGAATTAGAAAGCGCAACCTCACTACGTCCTGTGAACGCAATGAGGCCCAGTTCCCCATAAATGACGTTGGTGATACGCTAGTGCCATGAAACAATTTTCCGTCGCCGAAATCCTCGAATTGCCCGTGGCCGAGCGCATCCGGCTGGTCGAGCAAATCTGGGACAGCATTGCGGCCGTGCCGGAAGCCGTGCCGGTATCCGAAGAGCTGAAGGCGGAGCTTGACCGGCGCCTGGTGGAATTTGAAGCCAATCCCGACGGGGGCTCCCCTTGGGAAGAGGTTCGTGAGCGCATTGTTCAGGGGAAATGGCGTACCGGCTAAGGGTCTCGGACCGGGCGACCCAGGAAATCGGCGAAGCGTTCGACTGGTACCAGGAACAGCAGCCCGGCCTTGGCGGTGAGTTTTTGGCGGCGCTTGACAGCCAGTTCCGGTCCATTCTTCTGATGCCTCGGCTGTACGCGCAAACACAACCTGGAATCAGGCGGGCGTTATTGCCGCGATTTCCGTACGGGGTGTTCTATGCGGAAAAAGCAGGGACGATCGCCATTCTCGCGGTCATACAAACCTCGCGCAGCCCGAAGCGGTGGCCGCGTAAATAGCAGTTGTTTGATGAAGTCATCATGCGACCTCATGGATAAATGCATATGTCCAAACTCCGCGTCCTAAGTTTCGGCCTCTCCCTCGACGGCTTCGGCGCCGGCCCCGACCAAAGCCTTGAAAATCCTCTAGGTGTGCGCGGCCCCGAGATCATGGAGTGGTTCTTCCCCACCCGCATGTTCCGCAAGACGGTCCTCAACGAAGAAGGCGGCGAGACCGGCGTCGACAACGGCATTGCCGAGCAGGGGTTCGACAACATCGGCGCCTGGATCCTCGGGCGCAACATGTTCGGCCCGGTGCGGGGGCCCTGGCCCGACGAGAGCTGGAAGGGGTGGTGGGGCGAGGAGCCGCCTTATCACGTGCCCACCTTCGTGCTCACGCACCACGCCCGCCCGACGCTCAAAATGAAGGGCGGCACCGAGTTCCGTTTCATCACCGGCGGCATCCAGGAGGCGTATGTGCAGGCCCGCGCCGCGGCCGGCGGGCGCGACATCCGACTCGGCGGGGGCGTCTCAACCGTTCGTCAGTACCTGCAGGCCGGGCTCATCGACGAGCTGCACCTTGCCGTGCGGCCGGTGCTGCTCGGCAGCGGCGAAAACCTGTTTGCGGGGCTCGACCTGCGGGCGCTGGGGTACGAGTGCTACAAGTCGGTGGCGGGCGAGCGCGCTACGCACATGTTCCTGCGCAAACGCGCCTGAGGTCGATCATGGCTGCCCTGGACGCTTTCGAGCGCCAGAAGACCATTCTGCTCACCACGTACCGTAAGGATGGCACGCCGGTGGGCACGCCCGTGCACATTGCCCTCGGAGGGCGCGCTTTCTTTCGCAGCTGGGAGACGGCCTGGACGGCCAAATGGACATCGAACTGACCGAGCGCACAGCGCGGCTGCTGGAGCGCATCGGCGACGAAGCGGTCAAGGCCAGGTTGCTGGCGCTGTTCCGCAAGCAGGGCGCGCTGTACGGCCCACCCACCGAGGCGGTGCTGGAGCGCGTGCGCTTCGCGGTGATCAGGCTTGCCATGGAAGGGCCGGCCCGGCTGGAGTACGCCGAGCAGCTCTATCGCATCGACACGCGCGACCTGCTCATGGCGGCGGGCTTCGGCACCAGCCTGCGCGCGCACGAGTCCTGGTGCGAGGACGTGCTGGGAGACGGCTCATGAAACCGCGCATCAGCCTCGTCACCCTGGGCGTGGACGAGCTTGAACGGGCAGTGAGCTTCTACCGCGCGCTCGGCTTGGTCACCGAAGGCATTATCGGCACCGAATTCGAGCATGGCGCGGTGGCCTTCTTCGACCTGGCGGGCGGGCTGCGGCTGGCGCTGTGGCCGCGCGCCAGCCTGGCACATGATTCAGGGCTGCCGCTCGCCCGGCCGAGCGCCACGGAGTTCAGCCTCGCGCACAATGTCGGCTCCAAGGCCGAAGTGGATGAGGTGATGTCGCAGGCCCAGGCGGCCGGCGCGCGCATGGTCAAGCCCGCCCAGGACACGTTCTACGGCGGCTATGCCGGTTACTTCCAGGACCCGGATGGGCACCTCTGGGAAGTGGCCTGGAACCCGCAGTGGGCGCCGCCGGCGTGACGGGCACGTTGCTGCAGGTGAAGGTGAAGCCGCGCGCCCGGGAAAGTTCGCTGGAGCAGGACGCCGACGGAACATGGCTCGCGCAGCTCAAGTCTCCCCCGGTGGACGGCAAGGCCAATGCCGAACTCATCGCCCTGGTGGCGCGGCGTTTCGGTTGCGCGCGCTCGGCGGTGTCCATCAAGAGCGGCGCATCGGGCCGGACCAAGCTGGTGCGCGTCGAAACCGACTGAGCGCGGCAGCGGGGCAGCGGCCGAAGGTTTAGACTCGCTGCAAGGAGGAGGAAGGCTCATGCAAGACCAGCCCGCGCTGCCCAGCGACGGCGACAGCATTCTCAAGCTCGCCGCGCGCTCCATGTTCGACCTGTTCTCCAGCATGGCCGAGGGCATGATGCTGGTGGACCGCACCGGGCGCGTGGTGTGGATCAACGAAGGCTACAAGCGCTTCCTGCCGGCGCTCGGCTTCGCGCGCGAGGAGGACTTCGTCGGCAGGTCGGTGGCCGAGGTGGTGCCCAACACCCAGATGCACTACGTGCTCGAGACCGGCAAGCCCATCCTCATCGACCTGCTCACCAACCGCGCCGGCACCTTCGTGGTGAGCCGCATTCCCCTGCGCGACGACTCGGGCGAAGTCATCGGCGTGCTGGGCATGGTGCTGTTCGACCATCCCGAGACCACGCTGAAGCCGCTCATCGCCAAGTTCGCCCACCTGCAGCGCGACCTCGATGATGCGCGCCGCGCGCTGGCCGAGCAGCGCCGCGCCAAGTACACCTTCGCCAGCTTCATCGGCTCAAGCCCCGCGGCGCTGGAAGTGAAGCGCCAGGCGCGCCGCGCCGCCCAGGGCGAGGCCACCGTGCTGCTGCTCGGCGAGACGGGCACGGGCAAGGAACTGCTGGCCCATGCCATTCACGCCGGCTCGTCGCGCGCGCACAAGCCTTTCGTGGGCGTGAACCTCGCCGCGCTGCCCGAGACGCTGATGGAGGCCGAGTTCTTCGGCGTGGCGCCGGGCGCCTATACCGGCGCCGATCGCCGCGGCCGCGACGGGCGCTTCAAGCTGGCCGACGGCGGCACGCTGTTCCTGGACGAAATCGGTGACACGCCGCCGGCGCTGCAGGCCAAGCTGCTGCGCGCGCTGCAGGAGCAGGAGATCGAGCCGCTGGGCTCCAACCGCATGTTCAAAGTCAACGTGCGGGTGATCGCCGCGACCAGCCGCGATTTGAGGCAGATGGTGAAGGACGGAACATTTCGCGAAGACCTGTACTACCGGCTGAATGTGCTGCCCATCCAGTTGCCGCCGCTGCGCGAACGACTATCGGACCTGGAGGCGCTCGCCGAGAGTCTGCTGGAAGACATCGCCTCCAGAAGCGGGATGCCCACGCGCACACTCACGCCGTCAGGTTTGGCTTCACTGACGGCACACAACTGGCCGGGCAACGTCAGGGAATTGCGAAACACGCTTGAGCAGGCCGCCATGCTCACCGACCACGCGCGTTTGGCAGCCGAAGACTTTTCGACCATGAGCAAATCTGCCCCGAGCATTCCCTCCATCCCACCCGCCAAACCCCTGCCGCAACTCATCGCCGAACTGGAGCGCGCCTCCATTCAGTCCGCGCTCGAGGCCACCAAGGGCAACAAGGTCTCGGCCGCCAAGCTCTTGGGCATTTCCCG
>DATNCF010000347.1:0-7436 GCA_035571675.1 Burkholderiales bacterium
GGCTGCCCGGCATTGGCAAGGAAACGCGCGAGCACCTGGGCCAGGCGGCGGCCAAGTCCAACTCCGTGCTCAAGGACTTGGGCACGGGCGTGCAATGGGTGCAATCCTATGTCACCGACGACGCAATATATTGCGTGTACGTCGCCGAGAACGAAGACCTGATCCGGCGCCACGCCCAATTGAGCGGCTTCCCCGCCGACCGCATTGCAGAGGTGCGCGCCCTCATCGACCCGGCCAGCGCGGCCGCCTGAAGCGCGTTGTGACGTTCACACCTTAACCGGCACAGGAGCTGCAAATGAATCCGAACAAGGCATTGTGGGAAAAGGGCGACTTCACGCGCATCGCCCAGAGCATGCGCGAGAGCGGCGAAGCGCTGGTCAAGGGGCTGGGCGTCACCAAGGGGCAGAAGGTGCTCGACCTGGGTTGCGGCGACGGCACCACCGCGCTGCCCGAGGCGCGGCTGGGCGCGGACGTGCTGGGCGTTGACATCGCCCGCAACCTGGTCGAGGCCGGGAACCGGCGCGCGAAAGAAGCGGGCTTGGCCAATTGCCGCTTCCAGGAGGGCGACGCGTCGGACCTGCGCGACCTCCAGGACGACAGCTTCGACCTGGTGGTGAGCATTTTCGGGGCCATGTTCGCGCCCAAGCCCTTCGACGTGGCGCGCGAAATGGTGCGCGTGACCCGTCCCGGAGGCCGTATCGTCATGGGCAACTGGATTCCCAACGACCCCACCCTGGTGGCGCAAATCCTGAAAATCAGCTCGGCTTATTCGCCGCCGCCGCCCGAGGGTTTCATCAGCCCCATGACCTGGGGCGTGGAAAAGGAGGTGATCGAGCGCTTCGGCGCCGCCGGCGTGCCCCGCGAGAACATCGCCTTCGCCCGCGACACCTATACCTTCAATTCCCCCCAGCCGCCCGCCGGGCTGGTGGCGGCATTCAGGCGGTACTACGGTCCGACCATGAACGCGTTCGAGGCGGCGGAGAAGAACGGCCGGGCGGGCGAGTTGCAGAAGGAACTCGAGACCTTGTTCATTGCGCAGAACAGGAGCGCGAGCAAGAACGCGACCTCCATACCGGCGACCTTCCTGCGGGTGAGCGTCGCGGTGAATTAGTGCGCCGGCTCAGGCCGAGGTGCCCGGCGGGCCCGCCGGCGCATGCTCCGCCGGTTTAAGCTCCGCCAGGCTCCCTTAGCTGTCAGTGGGGATGTCGGCCAGAACGCCCTTCAGCACCGGCCAATCGAGCGGCTTTGAGTACCAGGCATCGAAGCCGGCGGCTTTCAACTGCGCCTCGTCGAAGGCGCGCCCGGTCACGGCGATGATGTGCATCTTCTTTCCCCAAGGCCACTGGCGGAAGAAGCTGCAAAGCGCAACGCCGTCCATGACCGGCATGGCGAGGTCGAGCAGGGCGATGTGCGGGGCGAAGCTGCGCGCCAGCTCAGCGGCCTTGGTGGAATTGCTCAGCGCCAACACCTGGTAGCGCTCGTTGCGCAGCAGCAGTTCCAGCGTCTGCGCGCTGTGCAGGTTGTCGTCCACAACCAGGATACGGCGGGCGGTGGCCGCGCTTTGCGCGAATCCGGACGGCAGGGTCTCAGCTTGGCTCAACTTGCATCCATATCGTCAAGAAAAATAAGTCAAGAACAATCGGGTTCCACATTGGACGGTGTAGAGTACCGGCTCGGGCGCGGTTTGTCTGTCGCCGATCCTTTACAAAGCGCTGTTTCGAATGCCTTTTTGCGTGGTGGCGCAGGATTTCGACGCACCGCGTTCGGCAAGATCAAGAAGCCGCCGCTGCGCGCGCGGGCCAGCGGCCTGGCAGCGCAGGGGGCCGAGAAAACCTGAACACGAAGGAACGGAAAGCATGAATGAACCCATCCGCTTCGACGACGGCGCCGCCTATGAGCGTTTCATGGGCGCCTGGAGCCGGCTGGTCGGCGACGTGTTCATCGACTGGCTGTCGCCCGCCAAGGGACAGCGCTGGGTGGACGTGGGCTGCGGCAACGGCGCGTTCACCGAAGCCATTATCGAGCGCTGCGCGCCCAGCGCCATCAGCGGCGTCGATCCTTCGCAAGGCCAGCTCGACTTCGCGCGCGCCCGGCCGGGGACGCGCATGGCGCGCTTCGACCAGGGCGACGCCATGGCGCTTCCCTACGCGGACCGCTCCTTCGACGTGGCGGTCATGGCCCTGGTGATTTTCTTCGTGCCCGACCCGGCCAGGGGCGTGGCGGAGATGGGGCGCGTGGTGCGGCCGGGCGGCATGGTGGCCGCCTACGCCTGGGACATGCCGGGCGGCGGTTTTCCCATGCGCGCGCTGCAGGAAGAACTGCTCGCCATGGGCATCGAGGCGCCGCGACCGCCCAGCTTCGATGCCTCGCGCATCGACGCCATGGAGTCGCTGTGGAAGGGCGCGGGGCTGTCCGCCGTGGCCACCCGCCAGATCAGGGTGCAGCGCACTTTCTCGGACTTCGAAGAGCTGTGGAACACCAGCCAGCTTTCTCCCAGCACCGGGCCGAGGTTGCGCGCCATGCCCGACAGGGACCGGACGGTGCTGAAGGAGCGGCTGCGCGGGCGCTTCACGCCGGGTGCCGGCGGCAGCATCACCGTCAACGCGCATGCCAATGCCGTGCGCGGCGAGGTGCCGGCTTAGCGCAAATTCACCCAGTGCATGGTGGGTATTCCATCCATGCACTTCCTTCATTGAGCGTCCGCATCCATCATTGGAACCGTAGCAAGCAAACAAACCAATGAACCCTGACCGAAGGACACTCAAATGAACGCCAAGACCCTTATCGCTGCCGTCGTGCTGGGCAGCACCCTCGTCGCCCCCGCGGTGTACGCCGCCGACCAGAACGCCGGCCAGTCGCTGTCCCGCAAGGAACAGAGCAAGCAGGCCAACACGGTGCAAGCGCGCGACGCGCAGTTCCTGAACGAAAGCAACCAGCCGGGCGGCGTGGGCGGCTGATCGCAACGCCCGGGACGTCCAAGGACGTCCGAATAGCTGGAACTTCAGCCGTTCCGTAATATTCCGCAGTTCAATCGGGGCGGGCCCACCCAGTGGGCTCGCCCCGATCGTTTTGCACTTGCGGTTTGCGCGGTCCTCGCCGCTCCTGCTCCAGCTCTCCGTGACGGCGGGCATTTGTTGGCCAGGAAAAGAAAAAGCCCGCGTCGCGGGCTTTTTCGATTGGGGTCTGCGAGCTTTTATTGGAATCCGCGAGCTATTCCTTGTACAGGTCGATGAGCAGGTCGATCTCGGCCTGCGCCCGCGCGCCCTTCTCGTCCATGCCCTCGCGCATGAGCTCGATGACGCGCTCCAGCGTGGGAATCATGGTGTTGTCGGGGCTGACCCCGCTCTGGAACAGCTCGGTCTGCAGCTTGCGCAGGCGCAACCCGCTTTCCACGAGCTGATTGCGCAGCAGCGGCAGCGAGCGCTGCTCGCGCGGCAGGGCGCTGAAGCGCTTCAGCCAGACGGCTTCGGAGCGCAGTTTGGCCAGCAGATCCTGCACGCCGCCCGCGGGATGTTGGGTCTGGATTTGCATCAGCCGGGATTGGAATGGACGAAAAAATCGTCAAAAGTGAAGGCGCCATCGTAAGGTCGACCCGCCCGGATCGTCCATTGCGGCGGAAGATGCTTGAAGTCCCGGTGCTAACTGCCTGTCACGGGAAGATTTCTTTTTGATGACAACGGAATCCCATCGCGCCTCGCGAATGCTTCGGGGTTTGAGATGGTTTGCCGGCGGCGTTTAAACACCCTTCAGTTGAACCGTTTCACTCCTGTGCCTGCGTTACAAAAGCAGCAAGGCGGGCGTGGCGCGGCCCGCAGGCCGAATGGCCGTGATGCGCTGGCGCCTTCGAGTAGAACGGACTCAGGCGGTGTTGGAAGGCGCCATCCAGCCGGCGAGACGGGCGCGCACGGCCGACGCGATTAGTCCAGCGCGCCGCCCCATGCGCCGGCGCACGCCCCGGCGCAGCAGCATGCAGGCCGCGATCCACAACAGGAGCAACATCCCGCCCACCTGGCTGCCGGCAACCCAGTTGAGGGCGGGCAGGGCGGCCGCCGTCTTGCGGCTTTCCGTGGATGGGCGGCCGGCCTCGCTGCCCTCTTCATCGCTGGGCTGGTAGCGGCGCAGGCTGGGCGGCTTGAACTGCACGGCGTTGAAACGCAACGGGCTGGGCGCCGGCGCGGCGCTGGCGCGCCGCGCGGCTTCGCGCGCGTCGATGGCGTCGATGCGCGGCGATGACATGCGCGAATTGGTGTCGAGGGCGAACTGCACTTCGTCGGATGGCCGGTTGAACGTGGGCCGCTGCATGGGCCACGGGGCGTTCAACGCGTTGGCCGCCTCGGGCGGGTTGGGCACGATGATGAGGGCGGATGCATTGGCGGAGTGGGCCGGGTAGCGTTCGAGGATGCGCCTGGCCGGATCGGGATTGTCGGTGATGATGACGCGGCCCTCGGCGTCGGCTTGCTTGAAAATCTCCTGGCCCGCGGCCTGCGCCGGCAGCGTCAATGCGGCCAGCGTCAGTGTCGCCGCCGCGGAACGCCACCGCGGCCGCCCTGCCGTCTTCGCCTCCATGGCCCGCCTTGCCCATCTCGCAATGCCGATGAGGGCACTCTAGGCGCGGGCTGTCCGCGGGTCTGTAGGACGGCGCTCGTACCGGGCGCGCGGCGCCCCTGATTCGGGCGTAGGAGAAACCCTGTCGCGGCGCGCTGGCAGGCTAGGGCGCGGGGGGCGCCGCGTCGCCGGGACCGAGCGCGCGCTGCATGAGCACGGTGTCGGTCCACGCCCCGAGCTTGAACCCGACCGACTTCAGCGTACCCACCGGCCGGAAGCCCAGCTTGCGGTGCAGGGCGATCGAGCCGGTGTTGCCGCTGTCGCCGATCACGGCCAGCATCTGGCGCCACGGCCCGGCCTCGCAGCGCCGGATGAGTTCGGCCAGCAGCGCCGTGCCCACGCCGCGCGCCTGCAGGCTGGCGTTCACGTACACCGAGTTTTCGATGGTGTGGCGGTAGGCGGGCCGGGTGCGGTAGTGGGTGGCGTAGCTGTAGCCGGCGATGCGTTCTTCGCCCTCGACCTCGGCCAGGAGGTAAGGCAGCCCCAGGGCCAGCACCGCCGCGCGGCGCGACAGCATTTCTTCGAGCGAAGGCGGCTTCTCTTCGAAGCTCGCCCGGCCGGTGAGCACGGCGTGGGCGTAGATGGCCTGCACGGCCGGCATGTCGGCGGGGAGCGCATCGCGCACCCGTACCGGTCCGGTCGCGGCCATCACGAGAGTTCCTTTAGAGTCCCAGCACCGCCTTGGCGAGGATGTTGTGCTGCACCTCGCTCGTGCCGCCGTAAATGGTTGCCGCGCGGCCGAAGAAGTAGTTGGGCGCGGCGGTGGCGGCCCAGTCCGGGCCGATGGGCGGCTCCTTGGTGCCGCCGCGCACATAGTCGTTCTGGCTGGGATAGATGTGCGGGCCGGCCACCTCCATCAGTGCTTCCAGGGTGAGCTGCTGCAGGTCCGAGCCCTTGAGCTTGAGGATGGCGCCGGTGGAGCCGGCCTGGGCGCTGCCCTTCTTCATTTCGGCTACCAGGCGCATGTTGGTGATTTCCAGCGCCTTCAACTCGACTTCCAGCATGGCCAGCTTTTCGCGGAAGCGCTCGTTGTCGGCCAGCGGCTTTCCGTCCTCCATCACCTGCGCGGCCAACTCCTTGGCGCGCGCGATGCGGCTCTTGGACATACCCACCCGCGCGATCCCTAAACGCTCGTTGCCGAGCAGGAACTTGGCGTAGTCCCAGCCCTTGTTCTCCTCGCCGATGCGGTTGGCCACGGGCACGCGCACGTTGTCGAAGAACACTTCGTTGGTGTAGTGGTCGCCGTCGAGGGTGATGATGGGCCGCACCTCGATGCCCGGCGTCTTCATGTCGATGAGCAGGTAAGTGATGCCCTTCTGCTTCTTGGCGTCGGGGTCGGTGCGCACCAGGCCGAACATCCAGTTGGACCGGTGCGCCTGCGAGGTCCACACCTTCTGGCCGTTGATCACATAGTGGTCGCCCTCCCGAACCGCGCGCATTTTCAGCGCCGCGAGGTCGGAGCCGGCGCCCGGTTCGGAAAAGCCCTGGCAGAACCAGATGTCCAGGCGCCGCACCTTGGGCAGGAAAAATTTCTTCTGCTCCTCGGTGCCGAAGGCGATGATCACCGGCCCCACGAGGTTGATGTTCTGGCCCAGGGGATCGGGCGCGGGCGTGCGCTGCAGCTCTTCCTTGAAAATGTACTGTTGCACCGGGCTCCAGTTGGTGCCGCCCCATTCGGGCGCCCACATCGGCGCGGCCCAGCCCTTGTCGTCCAGGATCTGGTGCCAGCGGTGCAGGTCTTCCTTGGTGTAGCGCTGGCCCATGACCATGCGCTGGTGAATGTCCTTGGGAAGGGCGGTGCGGAAGAAGGCCCTGACCTCGTCGCGGAACGCGAGCTCTTCCTTAGTCAGGTGCATGTCCATGAAGCAATTGTCCTCTGTCTTTCCATCGTGCCAACCGCGTCGGCGGCCCTCGAGGACCGTCTGTCGAACCCCCGGAGGATACTGAAAACGGCGCCACTCTGCCGGGAGCGGGGTGGCCGCGGCCCCTGCCGTACAATGCCCGGACGCCGCCCGAGAAGCGGCGCCCCGCCATTCGGAACCAAGGAGATCGCATGAGCACCCAGTCCGGCCCCGTGCTGCGCTACGAGAAACGCGACCGCAAGGTTTACCTGACTCTCAACCGCCCGCAGGCCATGAACGCCATCAACATCGAGCTGAAGGTGGCCCTGGACAAGGCCGTGAAGGACCTGGAGGCCGACGACGACATCCTGGTGGCCATCCTGATCGGCGAGGGCGGCCGCGCCTTCAGCGCCGGCGCCGACCTGAAGGAAATGACCAAACTGGACAGCGAGGGCAACACCGGGCGCTTCGCCGACTTGCACATGAACGATCCGCTGGCCATGTGCGGCAAGCCGGTGATCGCGGCCATCGACGGGCATTGCGTGGCGGCGGGGCTGGAGACAGCTCTGCGGTGCGACATACGGGTGGCAACAGAGAAATCGACGTTTGGTTTGCCGGAACCGCGCAGAAGCTTGCTCGCCGGCTATGGACTGCACCATTTGTCGCGGACCATTCCCTTGGGCGAAGCGCTGTATATGCAGCTCACTGGTTCAGCGATCCCAGCGCGCCGCGCCTACGAAATCGGGTTAATCCAGAGAATTGCGCCGGACCGGGAATCGATGTTGGCGGAAGCGGACAAGGTGGCCGACGAGATTTGTCTTTGCGCGCCGTTGGCCGTGCAAGCGATCAAGAAAATCGTCAAGACCGGACGGGCCTTGACGCCGGAATTGTCGGAGCAGTTCGCCAAACCTTACGAGAGTCAGATTTACGCGACCGAGGATCGGATAGAAGGTCCCAAGGCTTTTGCCGAGAAGCGGGCGCCGAAATGGA
>DATNCF010000348.1:0-2826 GCA_035571675.1 Burkholderiales bacterium
GTGATCTCCCGAAGGTCGTTTCGGGCCAATCTGGCGCGGATCAGCACGACTTGGCCAAGGATTTTCGTAAAACCCCGCCAATCTGTGGCGGACCCGGCGCCTCTTTTGCGCTTTACAAGAGAGAGAGACATGTCCGGTGTCGCCTAAATCTACGCAACGGAAACCACCCCCCGCTCAGCCGCACGCCGACTACGGGAAGGAACGTATGGAGCCGATCAAAGTGGCCGTCATCGAAGACCAGCGGGGCATGCGTGAAAGCCTGGAGGCTCTGATTGGAGGCGCCGGGGGCTACCGTTGTACGGGTGCGTTCCGGTGCATGGAGGAAGCGCTGGCACAACCATGGCACGAGCTTCCCGACGTCATCCTACTGGATATCGGGCTGCCGGGCATGTCCGGAATCGAAGGCTTGCCGGTTCTGCGCGAGCGCTGCCCTGGCACGCCCTTGGTCGTCTTCTCGGTCTATGACGATGACGAAAGGATCTTCGATGCATTGTGCAACGGCGCTTGTGGATACCTGCTGAAAGGGACGGAGCCGGCCGAGCTTCTCAAATCATTGCGCGATGTGGTGAACGGCGGAGCGCCCATGTCGCCGCAGGTGGCGCGCAAGGTGATTACTCTGTTCAGCACCTTCCGCCCACCTTTTCGCGTCAGCCACGGCTTAACTCCCCACGAGCTGCGCGTGTTGCGGCTGCTCGTTCAGGGTCACAGTTACACGACAGCGGCCGCCCAACTGGGTGTCTCCTTTCATGCGATCGCGTTCCATGTCAAGCACATCTACGAGAAGCTTCACGTGCACTCGAAGTCGGAAGCCGTAGCCAAGGCATTGCGCGAAGGAATCACTTAAGCGTGCGATTTAGCACTATGTGTGGGTCAACGTTGCTCCTTGTATTAGTAGCGACAAAACTAATTACCAAGCTTAAACTTAACTCCTGTAGAACGGAGGGGTGACATGAATCGTCTTATCGTATTGGCCGCTATGTGCGGCATTACTTCACTTTGTGCCGAGTTTTCCGCCCAGCCTCTCTTTGAGGCTCTTCGGCAAGGCGGCGCTGCCAAGGTCCAAAAGGCCGTCACTGAGGGCGCGGACGTTAACAGCCGTGACGACCATGGAAACACGCTGTTGATGCAGGCGGCCGTTTATTCGACGCCGGCACTGATGGAGTTCCTGCTGGCGAACGGCGCCAATCCAAAGGCGGCCAACGAGCGCGGATATACCGCGCTCATGAGGGCCATGCCGGACCTGGTCAAAATCAAGATGCTGGTGGAGCACGGCGCGGACGTGAACGCGGCCTCTGAGGAGGGAATGACGCCAATTATCATCGCAGCTTCTATTCCTACTGCGGCCCCGGCGCTTCGCTATCTGATTCAGAAGGGCGCAAACCTTCAGGCCATTGCCCAACGACCAGGCGGCGGCGATGCGGTTATGCTGGCCGCGACCCAGGGGGCGTTCGCTAACCTCAAGATCCTGTTGGATGCTGGGGCGAATGGTCGCACTCTGCGAAGAGCCCCC
This sequence comes from Burkholderiales bacterium, assembly GCA_035571675.1. Lineage (GTDB taxonomy): Bacteria > Pseudomonadota > Gammaproteobacteria > Burkholderiales > SG8-39 > CAIYPG01. The sequence goes on from DATNCF010000348.1 coordinate 1,511, forward strand.
GGCATGCGCCAGCTCCAGGACGACGCGACTGAATATGCTCTGGAGCGGGTGGCGCGAGCAAGAAGGAATGCCGATGGAACTACCGCGCTGATGGCGGCTGCCGCGGCCGGATGTGACGCCTGTGTTCGCATTCTGCTGGAAGGCGGCGCGGACGTGAAGGCCAGGAACGGCGCGGGACTCACGGTACTGCACAATGCCGCATTCGAAGGAAATCCGGCCACGGTCAAGCAGCTTCTCGAAGCCGGCGCGCCCGTCAACGTTGCGGACGATCGGGGCTTCACTCCACTGATGATGGCGGTGAGTTCGAGGACCAAAAACCCCGAGGTGCCGCGCCTATTGCTGGACCATGGCGCTGATACTGCGGCGAAAGACAGTATGGGGCGTACCGTGCTCAATTGGGCTCGCATCGGAGCGCGTCCGGAGATCATGAAGCTGGTGCAGGCGACCGCCCCGGTGGAAATCGCGAAAGCCGCCACTACAGAGCCTGCCTCCAAAGACATTCAGGCTGCCGTGCAGACCAGCGTGAGCCTGCTTCAGTCCACTGCGCCCAAGTTCTTCCGGAATACCGGATGCATCTCCTGCCACAATGTTTCGATCCCCATGGTGGCGCTCACCGAGGCCCGCCGGCGCGGCTATGCGACTGAGGCCGCCGCCTCGCAAAAAATGACAAAGGAACACGTGGCGGGGCTTGGCCCCCAGCGCGACAATCTGCTGTCTGCCGCCTGCACGATACCGGGTATGGCGACGACCACTGGCTACGCCGCGATTGCCATGTACGGCGAGGGCTACAAGCCGGATTCGCTTACCGATGGCTTCGTACACTGCCTGCTGGCCAGCCAGGATGCGGACGGACGCTGGCGCGAGGGCGGAGCGAGACCGCCGCTTAGCCCGTCGAGCCCCATCCCGGCGACAGCGCTCGGCGCCCGCGTTCTAGAGCTCTATGGCATCCCGGCGTTCGCGCGCGACCTGACGGCGGGCGTGGCCCGTGCCCGCGCCTATCTCCTTTCTTCGAAACCCGTGGAGGGCGACGATTTTGCCTATCGTCTGCTTGGCCTGTTCTGGACGGAAGCAAAGACGGAGCAGGTCGCGGCCGCGGCCCGCGAACTGAGTGCGCAGCAGCGGACGGATGGGGGATGGGCCCAGACTCCAGACATGCAACCGGACGCTTATGCAACCGGGTTGGCCTTGTCGGCGCTGGCCATGACGGACCCAACTTCCGTCAACACGGCAGTGTACCGGCGCGGCGTGGATTACCTGATGCGCACCCGCGAGGCAGATGGTTCGTGGCACGTACGCACGCGAGCGTTCGGCTTCCA
>DATNCF010000349.1:0-4876 GCA_035571675.1 Burkholderiales bacterium
CGCCATGGACGCGATTGCCCGGTTTGCACGCAAGGCTATTCCCGACTGACAGCGCCGGTTTTCCCGGCAGAGCTGCAGCAGCTCTTCAGCGCACGCCCAGGTCGGCCCAGAATTTCGCCATGGTGGCGTAGCGCCGCACCGGGCGCTTGCCGTCCCAGTCCTTCGACCAGGCGCGCAGGCCGCGGTAGATGCGTTCGCGCGCGGGTGACGGCTCGAGCAGCGAGATGTGCTCCTGCATGCCGGGCGGGGCCTCGTAATAGCGGGTGGCCGAGCCGGGGATGTCGTAAATCTGCTGCAGTCCCATGCGCTCCAGGCGCCGCGCCGCATGCGCCGGATCGGGCGGCCAGAAGCCAATGTGCTCGATGCCCTCGCGTCCCGATTGGATGAAATCGCGCTGCGGAGAGGGCGCGTCGTTGAGCTGCTGCAGCACCGCAATCTGCGTGTTCTGGAAGAAGGTCCAGCCCATGAGGATTTCGGGCTGGGTCGGCTTGCCGCGATAGATGGCATTCACCGGCGGGTTGTCGGTGATGAGAGCGAATGGCCCCAGACCCAGCACTTTCGTCCACGTGTGCAGCAGCGTCTCGATGTCGCGGGTGACGAAGGCCAGTTGCATGGCGCGCCCAAGGAAGGCCACGGACGACGCGGGTTTTCGGTCGACGCTCTTTTTCATCCGGGCTCCCGGTGATGCAAGATTGATCCATTATGATGGTTTAGCCATCCGATGCAATGAGCGTTGCAATGAGCGTTGCAATGAGCGTTGCCATGAGCGCAAGGCACGCCGCGAAAAGGAGCAAGCATGAACGACAAGATGTATATCCACGAGCATATCGACATCAACGGCGCGCGCCGCGCCGAATACATGCGGCACATGACCGCCAATTACAGTCCCATCGCGCAGGAGGAACGCAAGCAGTCCTGCTACGGGGTGTGGGGCGTCATCGGCTCCAGCCGCAAGTGGCCGGAGGTGATCAACCTGTGGGAGGAAGACGGCTACGACGGGCTGGCCAAATCGTTCCGCCACGAGACCGGCCACCCCGGCCATCAGGATCCCAAGCTGTTCAAATGGTGGAATGAAGCGGCGCAATACCGCACCGGCGGCATGACGCGGCGCCTGGAGCCTGCGCCCTGGACGCGCACCATTGCCGAACTGTGCGCCGACGGCGTGCGCGGCGAAGGCTACATGCACGACCAGATCAAGGTGGGGCAGGGCAAGGCGCATGACTATCTTGAGCTGGTGGCCGAGCGCGCCGTGCCCGTGCACGAGAAGTTCGGCTGGGTGCTGGCCGGGGCGTGGACCACGGCCATGAGCAACGAGTCGGAGTGCATGCTGCTGTGGGCCATTCCTAGCTGGGAACAGTGGGCCGAGTGCGAGAAGGCGCGCCGCAAGGACGACGGCCTCAAGGCCTGGTGGAAGAAGAGCTACGAGTGGACCACGGACGTCACTCGCTTTCTGCTCGTGGACTCGCCGCTGTGCCCGTTCCGCACCGGCAGGCAGCCGCGCCGCGAGGACCGCACTGACGGCTGGACGGAATAGGCTGACCTTCGGGCGTAGAATGCCGCGACACCGGCGACAAAGAGGACGGGTTCTAATGCAGGTTGCCTTAAGCGAAGACCAGGTACTTCTTCAGGACACGCTGGAGCGCGTGTTCCGCGAACATTCCACCGGCGCGCGCATCCGCGCCGCCGAAGAGCAAGGTTTCGACCCCGTGCTGTGGACCGTGCTGGTGCAGCAGGGCCTTCCCATGCTGCGCGCGCCCGAGCAGGACGGCGGCGCCAGCCTGATGCACGCCGTGGTGGCGGCCGAGCAGTCGGGGCGTCACCTGGCCTCGGTGCCGCTGGTGGAGGCCATGGTGGCCAACCGCCTGCTGGCCGGCCTGGGCGATGCCGGCAGGAAGCTGCTGGACGAATGCGCGGCCGGGCGCAGCACCGCCACGCTGGCCCTAACCGACCTGCGCGGCCGTGCGGTGCAGCTGGTGCCCGGCGGCGCGGCTGCCACGCACGTGGTGTGCCTCGCCGGCGATGAAGTGCGGGTATTGCGCAAGCGCGACATTCTGCCGCTCAAGCTGCACGGCGACGTGGGCGGGGCCAAGATCGATCTGGCCGCCATCAAGGAAGCGGAATTGAGCGTCAATGGCGCACGGTCCCTTCACGAGGCGGCGCTCGAAGAATGGAAGCTGCTGAACGCCGCGCGCGTGCTGGCGGCCGGGCGCAGGGCCGTGGAGAACGCCGCGGCCTACGCGTGTGAGCGCGAGGCCTTCGGGCGCAAGATCGGCGAATACCAGGCGGTATCGCACGCCCTGGCCGACGCGGTGGCCGACATGGACGGCGGCCGCATGCTGGTGTGGCGCACCGTGGACCGCATTGTGCGCCGGGCGGAAGACGCCGCGGCGCTGGTGTCCATGGCGGCGTGGTGGGCCGGCCATGCCGCCCGACCCGCGGCCGTCAAGTCCATGCGCATTTTCGGCGGCTACGGCATGGCCATGGAATACGACGCGCAGCTGTACTACCGCAAGATCAATGCGTGGTCGCTGCTGGCGGGGAACGGCAAGGCCGAACTGCTGCGGGCCGCCGACCGGTTGTGGGGCGGCGAGAAAGCCGCCTTGCCCGAGGCCGGCACGCCCGAGCAGGTGGGCGTGGATTTCGACTGGGGAGAAGAAGCCAACGCGGCGGCCCAGCGCATGCGCGATTTCGCCAGGCGCCTGGACGTGAAAAAGCAGGAGCGCTTCAACCGCGACTCCCTGGACGGCTTCGACCGTGAGGTCTACAAGGAATTGGCGCGCGAAGGGCTGCTGTATCCGGACTACCCCAAGGACGTAGGCGGACCGGGCCTGTCGCTGCTCGCCTCGGCCGCCGTGTACGAGGTGCAGGTGTCGGAACTGGGCTGGCACATGCTGGCCTCCAACGCCACCGAGATGATCGGCAAGATCGTCTATCACTTCGGCAGCGAAGAGGCCAAGCGCGAAATCCTGCCCAAGGTGGTGGCCGGCGAGACCTACTGCTCGCTGGGCTACACCGAGCCCACCAACGGTTCGGACATTTTCGCCGTGCACACCAGCGCCCGGCGGGAAACCGACGCCCCGGGCTCGGACTGGATCATCAACGGCCAGAAAATGTTCACCTCGGTGGGCCACCTCGCGGATTATTCCCTGATGATTACGCGCACCGCGCCCGACAAATACAAGGGCGTCACGGTGTTCATCGCGCCGCTGCGCCAGCCCGGCTACGACTTCACCGAAATCAAGACCATCGGCGCCGAGCGCACCAACGTGACCTTTTACCGCGAACTGCGCGTGCCCGACCGTTATCGCGTGGGCGAGGTGAACGGCGGGGTGAAGGTCATGGCCGCGGCCCTGACGCTGGAGCAGTCGGGTGGCGACAACTACATTGCCGGCATGCGCCTGCTGCTGCGTGACGCGCTGGCCTGGGCCAACGAGAAGAACCCGAATTTCGATGGCGCCAAGCCCATCGACAACGAGGACGTGCGCACCACGCTGGCCGAGACGGCGGTGCGGCTGAACGTCGGCATTGCGCTCAGCCGCTTCTGCTACTGGGCCTACGACTCGGGCAAGGGCAAGAAGGGCTTCGGTCCCATGGCCAAGCTGTTCTGCAGCGAATCCTACCTCTCGACCAGCCACGCACTGCTGGCCGCCATGGCGCCCGAGAGCCTGGAAATCGGCTACGACGGGCCTGGCATGATCGAATGGCTGGCGCGGCGCTCCATTCCGCCCACCATTTACGGCGGCACCAGCGAGGTCCAGCGCAGCATCGTGGCCGAGGCCGTGCTGGGGCTGCCGAGAACGCGATAGGTGGCCGGCGGGCTACTGAGGGAACGCCCTTCAGGAACTCGTCCGTGCACCAACGAGGCGGACTGGGTAACCAGTTTGTGAGCGGCTGGCGCTTAGGATGCGCCAGAACGCCATATTGGCAGGCCAATGACCATCGCTCCCTACGATGGCCAAGCTTAGTTCCAACTCCCGGCCGCGCCGCTCCGGCGCTTCAACACGCTTTTTTGATATCGCCACGCGTGGCGCCGTGTGTTGCCACCCATCAGCTCCCACATCGACCAAATCTCTTGCGTGCCAGCCTCCGGCGCTTCTCAGGCACCCGAACTCGACCCCGTTTTATTGACGGACGGCCAAGATGAATCCGTTGACTTTGCAACTTTCTACATATATGTCTGCCAATACTATCTAGTTGCAACGTCAACGATCTGCAGTTACACTGCCGGCGCGCGCTGCGGTCAACTAACGCCGCGACTGAGGCCGTAAATGGCGCTCGATTCGGCCGAGTCACCCTTGACCCTGAACGGGCTGGCCACTTGGTTATCGGCACGTCCGACCTCTTTGTCATGGGTTCGGATTATCCGCATGCGGAGGGTGCCCCTACATGCCGGGACGGCGATGTGCAGGTGCAGCGTACTTCGCTTTGGCCAGTGCTTCGCGAGGCGGACCCGTGTGCCAAACTTTGATCATTTTGGATAGGAGACTGTGATGTACATAAAGCGTGAAATCCGCGACGGCGTTTGCGTGCTCTCCCTGAACAAGCCGGAAGTGCACAACGCGTTCGACGACGAAGCGATTGTCGAGGCAATAGAGACTTTCCAGTGGGCGCGGCAATCGAAGGATTTCCGGGTGGTGCTGTTGCGCGGAGAAGGGCGGTCGTTCTGTACCGGACGTGATACCCGCAAGATGGGCGAGCGCAAGGAGGGCGTTTCCCATTATGAATTCATGCGCAACGGAGGCCAGATGATCACGGCCTTGTTGGATTTGGGTAAACCGCTGGTCGCCGCGGTGCGCGGCGCCGCCATCGGCGGCGGCGCGGAATGGGCCATGATCGCGGATTTCCGCGTCGCAGGGACCGACCTGAAATTTTCCCT
>DATNCF010000350.1:0-3220 GCA_035571675.1 Burkholderiales bacterium
CCGAAGCCAAGCCGGCTGCCAAGGCCGAAGCCAAGGCTGAGAAGAAGGAAGCCAAGGCCGACGCGAAGATGGAGAAGGACAAGAAGTAATTCTTCGCGCTGTAAAAAAGCAGGGCTTCGGCCCTGCTTTTTTTTCGCCCGCCGTCGGCGCGGCGGCCTTCTGATGCCGGCCGGTGTCAGTGCCACCAGGCAAACGCCCATAGCACTCCTCCCGTCGCCGCGGCGCCGATGGATGTCCAGTACAGCCAGTTGCGCCGCGTCAGCACCGTGATGGCCGCGAGCGAGATGGCGATCTGGATCAGCGTGGTGGCCTGCGCCAGGCGGTGGTGGGGATGCAGCGACTGCTCCGACAGCTCGTTGTACTTGGCCGCCTGGGCCTCCAGCGCCTCGGCCTTGGCCTGCACCTCGGCCTTTTCCTTCTTGTAGCGCGCGATTTCGCTCTCGTAAAACGCCTTCTTCTCGCCCGAGGCCAGCGTCAGGCCCAGCTCGGCGAGGTTCTGCTTGTTCGACTTGGCCTGGTAGAAATTCCACTGGTCCGAGGCCTCGGTTTTTTTCAGCAGCGCCTCGTTCTTGAACTGCATGGCTTCGTTCTGCGTTTGGCCGCCCTGATAGCTGAAAATCGCCCCGGCCGTCGAGAGGATGGCCGTCATCACGGCAATCCTGCCCGCCAGTGAATCACCGACCTGCGCGCCATGCTCGACCGCGTGGTCGTGCGGGCCATGCACATGAAAATCATGATCAGACATTAGTCTCTCCCCCGAGAAATGATATTAGTATTTTTTTACTAGCTAGGATGCCTTTGGTAGGTTACGAAATCGTACTTTAGCTCCGAGGCGTTTTCTCCCGCCTGACGCCCCGTTTCCACAAATTCCGCACGATCGAACTCAGGAAAATACGCATCCCCTTCAACTTCAGACGCAATCTCCGTCAATTGCAGGCAATCGGCCAGGGGCAACGCCAGCGCGTAAATCTGTTCGCCGCCGATGACGAAGACTTCGTCGCTGATCTGGCAAGCTGCAAAGGCGCTTTCCAGCGATCCGAACAATTCCGCGCCCTCGGGCACAGACGTCAATGTCCGCGAGATCACCAGGTTCCGCCGCCCAGGCAGCGGCTTCTTGAGTCTCGCCAATATGGATTCGAAAGTCTTGCGCCCCATGATCACGGGATGACCCATGGTCAACGCCTTGAAGCGCCGCAAATCCTCAGGCAGATGCCACGGCAGTTCGTTGCCGCGGCCGATGACGCGGTTGGCCGCCAGCGCCGCGATCAAGGTCAGGCGCGGCTTGCCTGGACGCGGCGTTTCCGCACGGGGGGAGGGAGTGTACACGCCGTCGAGCCGAGAAATTCCGGCATTATAGCGAGCATGAAATCGGGCTTCGACTTTTATTACCCGCGCTCGTTTCTCAAGCTGCTGCTCCTTGCGCTGGCGCTGGTGGCCCTGCCGCTGGTGCTCGGCCTGGTGAATGCCAGCTTCTACGTGGAGCGCCTGTCCGAGCAGGGCACGGTCATGGTGGGCCAGGCGGCGCAGTCGGCGCGCGGCAGCCGCCAGATGATGGAGCAGGTCACCGCCATGGAGCGCGCCGCGCGCCAGTACCTCATTCTCGAGGATCCGGCGCTGATCAACGACTACGAAGGCGTGCGCGCCCAGTTCCGCAAGACGGCGAGCGAGCTGTCGCTGCTGCCGCTGGACGAGCCGCAGTTGCAGGAGCTGAACCGCACCATCGACAAGGAAGCCGAGCTGTACGAGAAGCTGAAGCGCGGCGTGGCCAAGGGGCCCCAGGCGGCCGCGCTGGTCGAGGGCTACGGCGAACTCGCCGGACTGGCGCAGGGGGTGCTGGACAGCGGCAATGCCATGATCGACCGCGAGATCGACAACCTGCGCGAAACGGCCAGCCAGACCCAGGCGCTGCTGTGGTGGCGCCTGGCCGCCGCGCTCCTGGCCGGGCTGGCGGTGGCGCTGGCCGTGTCCTGGTTCATCGCCAAACCCATTCGCCAGATCGAGCGCGCCATCCGCGACCTGGGCGACGGCCGCTTCGACCACTCCATCCGCGTGGCGGGCCCGGCCGACCTGGTGTACCTGGGCAACAGGCTGGATTGGCTGCGCCAAAGGCTGCTCGAGCTGGAAAACCAGAAGCGGCTGTTCCTGCGCCAGGTGTCGCACGAGCTGAAAACGCCGCTCACGTCGCTGCGCGAGGGCACGGAGCTGCTGGCCGACGGCACCGCCGGGCCGGTTTCACCCGCCCAGGGAGAGATACTGGCCATTCTCAGGAAGCAGGGCGCGCTATTGCAGCGCCAGATCGAAGACCTGTTGGACTACCAGCGCGCGCAGGAAAGCCTGAGCCGGCATGTCACCGTTCCGGTGGCCCTGGAGCGGGCGGTGCACGAGGTGCTGGAAGCGCACCGGCTGCAGGCCAGCGCGCGCGGCATCGTGTTCGAAACGAGGCTGGCGCCGGTGACCGTGCAGGGCGACCCGGAAAAATTGCGCGTCATCGTGGATAATCTCGTATCCAACGCCATCAAATACTCGCCGGACGGCGCCGTGGTGAGCTGCCAGCTCGCCGGTTCGGCATCCGAAGCGCAACTGGACGTAATCGACCGCGGGCCGGGCATACCGGCCGCGGAACGGGAAAAAATATTCGAATGGTTTTTTCGCGGGGAACATGGACACCATGGCCGCATGCAGGGCAGCGGCCTGGGGCTGGCCATCGCGCGCGACTTCGCGGCCGCGCACGGCGGGACCATTGCCGTGCTCGACTCGCAGACGGGTGGGCATTTCCGGGTGGCGCTGCCGCTCGCGGCGGCGCCGCGGCCGGCGGCCGCCTCAGAGGCCTCGACCTGAAGCGCGCCCTCACCGTCCTGGCGGCCCTGGGGTGCGCGGCGCTCACCGGCTGCGCGGCGCTGAATACGCCCGAGCGCGCCGGGCCGGCCAAGGTAGACAAGCCCGCGCCCGTGGCCTCGGTCCCCGCCAAGGCGCCCGAGCGGCCAGACGAAGGCGCCCAGGTGGCGCAATTGCTGGCCGGCTCGCGCAATTTCGCCAACATGAAGGCCGACGAACAGAAACAGGAATTGAACGACGCCACGCAGTCCTTCAACCGCGACCGCAGCCTGTATGCGCGGCTCAGGCTGGCGCTGCTGTTGTCGGTGCCCGGCACCGGCTTGGACGACGAGGCGCGCGCCGCGACTCTGCTCGAACCCATGACGGGCTCCCAGCCGGCGGGGCC
>DATNCF010000351.1:0-5742 GCA_035571675.1 Burkholderiales bacterium
ATTCGCTTTTGCGGGTTACTTGGGCGCTTGCGATAAAAGTCCATATCAAACAATAGTTTGCGATCCTGCGCTTTAAAACCTGCGTGACACGGGCGTTTTCATGCTCATTTCATAAATCGTTTCCATATTGACGCTCACGGATCGAGCAACTTCAAAGGCGCACATGCAAACAGCCGAACAAACCCTGACCGCAAGACGCCAAGCCCAATCTCCTACGATGCCAACTGCGATCACCGTGAATACCGAACCTGCGGTCAATACCTCCCTGCTGGACCGGCTCGAGATGGAGTCGCTCATGCTCAACATGGACGCGTCGCTGCGCGTGCATGGACGCCATCATTTCTTCACCTGGACACAGGGGCTGCTGCAGAACCTGATACGGCACGAGGTGCTGATCTGCGCCTTCCGCAACGCCGGGCCCGGCTCCTTCCAGGTGGAAAGCTTCACCACGTCGGCGGACGACACGCGGCTGTTCAGCGACCTGTTCCGGCAGGACGTGGCCGTGGTGCCGCATCTGGTGAAGACCTGGGAGGACAACCACTACCAGCCGGTGATGTGCGAGATCAAGGACATGAGCTCGAGCAACGCCCTGGTGCGCGAATGGACGCGCGTCGGGGCGAGCACGGTGCTGGCGCACGGCACCTACGACGCCTTCGGCAAGGTCGCGAGCCTGTTCACCTTTGCCTGCCGCGCCGACGCGGTGGGGCCCAAGCAGGTCTATTTTGCGGAACTCATCGTGCCGTTCCTGGAACTGGCCTGGATGCGCATCAGCACCAGCCGCTCAGCCGAGGCCACGGGCGCCAACGCGTCAGTGGTCAAGCTGATTACGCCTCGGGAGCAGGAAATCCTGAAATGGATCCAGCTCGGAAAAAGCAACATCGAAATCGGGCTCATCCTGGACATCAGCCCGCTGACCGTGAAAAACCACGTACAGAAGCTCCTGCGCAAGCTCAACGTGCAGAACCGCGCGCAGGCGGTGGGCAAGGCGCTGGCCTTGCGGATACTGACCATGTAGGCGGGGCGCGGATGCTTACCGCATTGAAGATCGTTTCAGCGTTGTGGGCGGGGGTGCTCGCCTTGCCCGCCGGCGCGGCGGCTCCTGTCACGGCGCAGCCGCTGGTCATGACGGCCGCGGACGTAGGTGCGCCGGTGGTGGACGTGGTGTTGCCCGGCCACAACGGGCCCGCGCGGGTGCTGCGCGAGTATTCGGACGGGCGCCGCGGCGCTGCGGTCGATCAGCGCGGCATGTTGCTGGTGTCCGGAGACGGACCGGTTGGCCTTGCCCTTGCTCCCGAGGCGAAGATGGAGGGAACGAGGACGGAGCAGGACCAGATGCCCGCGGCGCCGGCGAGGATTCCGGAGCCAGGGAACTGGGCCTTGCTGCTGGCGGGCCTTGCCGGAGTGGCGGCCATCGTGCGCCGGCGGTCGGGCTGACCGTTTCCAGGGACCATAACTTCCCTCCTGGTAACGTCCGAATGGCCTACGGGTGCCAGACCCGATGCTCCGCGTCGGACACCGTCAGCCCCTATCGCGAGAAGTGTCTAACCAGATCGGAGGCACGCCGATGACGGCGGAAAATTCAAATCAACGCCGCTCGCCAGTGAGGCTGCACGCGGGTTCGTCCCATGATGCCTTTCACATTCCGTCGTTGGACGGACTCAGGGCCGTCGCCATCCTGATCGTTTTTTCGTCGCACGCCGGCTTGGACAAATTGGTTCCCGGTGGCTTCGGAGTGACGCTGTTCTTCTTCCTCAGCGGTTACCTGATAACGACACTGCTGCGCCGGGAATTCGAAAGCACCGGCGGCATCAGCCTTTCCGAGTTCTATATCCGGCGCATCTTCAGGATCTGGCCGCCGTTCTATTTTGTGTTGCTCGTGGGCTTCGCCGTTACGGCGGCCGGCCTCTATCACACTCGCCTCGAGCCGAGCCCGGTGCTGGCGCAGATCGCGCATTTCGCCAATTATTACGTAGTGGACTATGGCAAGGAATATCCGGCTCCTCCCGGCGTCACCCCGGGGAGTTGGCTGCTGTGGTCCCTGGCGGTGGAAGAGCACTTCTACCTTCTGTTTCCCCTGCTTTACTTGTCGTTGCTCAAGCGCGGAGTGGCGCCGCTGCGTCAGATGCAGATATTCATCGGCCTGTGCGTGGGGGTCCTGGCCTGGCGCTGCGTGCTGGTGTACGTGCTGGACGCCCCATCGGTGCGCACGTATTTCGCCACGGACACGCGCATCGACAGCATCCTGTTCGGCTGCGCGCTGGGGGTGTTCGGCAACCCGCTGTATGCCCCCCGTGACGGGAAATCAGGAGAACGCCTTCTCAAGTATGCGTTGCTGCCGGCCTGCATCGCGGTGCTGCTGGCCACCTTCCTGCTTCGTTCTCCGCATTTCCGGGAGACCCTGCGCTACACCCTGCAGAGCGCAGCGCTCTTCCCGCTGTTCATCGCCGCCGTGCGCTTTCCGGAGTGGTTTTTATTCAGGCCGCTCAACTGGAACTGGATGCGTTACCTCGGCACGCTGTCGTACTCGTTTTACCTTATCCACCTGACCATCATCATCACGGTGGGGTATCTGTTCAAAACCCTTCATCCCGCGGCTCTGGCGGTGCTCGCGCTGTCCCTCTCCATCCTCGGCTCTCACTTCATTCACGTTGCCGTTGAACTGCCGTTCGGCCGCCTGCGCCGCAGGCTGCTCGCCCGCCACGCCGGGGCGGGGAGAGAGAGGTCCTCCGGCGGCAACGAAGCTGAACGCCGCAAATGGGCGGCGTTGCTCGGCGGCTGAGGCGGCGCACAAAAAAAGAAGGGGGGCCGGAGCCCCCCAAAGCGCTATCCCCTCCCGGAGATTCGATTCTGCCCGGGGCCTTCCGGCCCCGTGACCGATTGCAGCCGTTACTGCCCGCTGACGGCCCAGTTCTGGTCGGTCTGGGCGGTAATGTACGGGCTGCTGGTCATCGTGGCGCCGTTCATGAACCAGATCGAGTCCTGGCCGGTGGCCGTGTTTCTCCAAAGGATGTCCGACTTGCCGTCGCCGTCGAAGTCCGCCACTTGCGCGATGCTCCAGTTCTGATCCGAGATGGTGGTCAGCATGGTGCTGCTCACCATGGCCGCGCCGTTCTGCAGCCACACGGAGTTCTGGCCAGTGGACTTGTTGCGCCACAGGATGTCGGCCTTGCCGTCCCCATCGAAATCCCCGACGCCGGCAACGACCCAGTTCAGGTCCGGCGTCGCGGTGGCCGTGCCGCCGCTGGCAATGGAAGCGCCGTTCATGAACCACATCAGGTTGTCGCCGTTGCGGGTGCTGTGCCACAGGATATCGGCCTTGCCGTCGCCGTCGAAGTCGGCCACCCCGGAAACAACCCAGGTCTGGTCAGCCACATTGGCGAAGGTGCCGCCCCCGATTTGCGTGCCCCCATTCATCAGCCAGACCGCGACGTCGCCGGTGGACGTGTTGCGCCACAGGATATCGGCCTTGCCGTCGCCGTTGAAATCGGCGACCCCGACGATCTTCCAGTTGGTGTCTGGCATCTTGGGCAAGGTGAAACCGCCCGTGATGGCTGCCCCGTTCATCGTCCACAGCACGTTGTCGCCGGTGCCGTTGTGGTGCCAGAGGATGTCGGCTTTGCCGTCGCCGTCGAAGTCACCGCGTCCCGCCACGACCCAGTTGGTGTCGGCCACGGTTGCGAATGTGCCGCTGTTGCTGGCGGTGGCGCCGTTCATCTGCCAAATCATGTCCGCGCCCGTGGACTTGTTTCTCCAGAGGATGTCCGCTTTGCCGTCACCGTTGAAGTCGCCGGTGGCGCTCGCTTTGGACGCCGTCTTGACAGCGACAGGGGTCGTAGTCCAGGCGGAGTTGTTGCCCGCGGCATCAAACGCGCTCACGCGATAGTTGTAGGCGGTGTTCGCGGTCAGGCCGGTATGCGAGAACGAAGTGCCCGTGACCTTGGCCAGGATGGCGTCGTTGAGGTACACGTAGTAGCCCGTCACGCCCTTGTTGTCGGTGGAAGCGCTCCAGGTCAGGTTGATCTGCGTGGAGGACGCGGCCTTGCCGGCGAGGTTGCCGGGAACCGTCGGCGCCTGGGTGTCGGCGTTGGCGGCGGGCGTAGTCACCGAGACAGGGTTGGCTGTCCAGGCGGAATTGTTCCCCGCGGCGTCGAATGAACTGACCCGGTAGTTATAAGTGGTACCCGCGGTCAGGCCGGTGTGCGCGAACGTGGTGCCGGTGACCTTGGCCAGAATGGCGTCGTTCAGGTAGACGTAATATCCGGTCGCGCCGCCCGTGGACGCGCCCCAGCTCAGGTTGACCTGGCTGGACGAGACGGCGGTGCCGGCCAGATTGGCCGGAACGCTGAGCGCGCTGGCTGTGGGCGCGGTGGAGGTGCTGCTGGTGCCGGTCCCGCTGACACCTTCCAGGGCCGTCGAGGTGACCGAGGCCGCGGTGGTGCCGACGACGACCCGGTCGTGAATAATCGATTCCGGAAGCCCGTTCGGCGTATGGTAGTTGGCCAGCTTAAGGAAGCAGCTATTCCCGGAATAGATTGTCGGGCCGTTGTACGACAGCACTTTCTTGCCGTTCATCCACACGTTCATGTAGCCGTCGGAGTTGGCCGACCAATAGGCGTTGTAGACGAAGTCGTACCAGACGTTCTTCTGCAGGGTGCCCAGCGAGGCGCCATAGTCGGGGGAGCGCCAGACGGGATAAGGCTGCGCGCCGCCGTAGCCGGAGAAGTTCATCGCGCCGCTCGGGCTGACGTCGATTTCCAGGTTGGCCTGGCCGCCGGCGCCGGTCGTTGTGTTGTGGAAGTCGAACACCACCAGCCAGCCGTTGGGCAGCACGAAGTCGCTCGGGAACATCAGCGAGTGCGCGTACCACATCGTCTGTCCCTGGAAGCAGTTGGTCATCGCCGGCGTAATCGAAAGGTCATTGCGCTCGTTCGCCCCGCTTCCGAAGATGTTGCTGTCGCCCGGTTCGGTATGCAGGCGGATGGCGGTTGAACCGTCGCGCCCCGGGGTCACGACCGTGGACCGGCCCGGCGTGGTGGCGGACTCTTCAAAAAAGCCGCAGGCATACGCCGAGACGGCGAAGGTGCACGAATACGACGAGTGCGCGGCGTCGGTGGTCGGTGTGGCGAGTTGTGCCGAAACCGGAGCGGAAGCCAGACCCATGGCAGCGGCGCCGAGGGCTGCGGCAACCGCGACGCCCAACTTGCCGTGCTCTGCCTGTCGAATGGTCTTTACGAGCGATCGAGTCATGATGGCCTTTCTGTAGAGGAAGCGCTAAAAAAAGTAGCCGGATCATGACAACGCCATCGAACAATGACAACGGGGTAGGACTCCTTTTTAGTCCAATTGGACCAATGTCGAATGGATCACTTTGTGAACAGTGACCACTGTCACCTTGAGGCGACATATATCTGCAAGGCGCACGGCGCAACGCGCCGCTTGCACGGTGCTGACGAGAGGGTGGAAGGGCGTCCCGCGGGGGAGGCGGCGGCGTGCGTGTCAGTTGGAGAGCAGGAGGGATGTCGGCGCTAGTCCGATAGGACCAGCGCGTTACGTCATGACCAAACGCCCCGCGGATACGCTGACCCTGCAGTAACAACCTGCACAGGCCAACTTTCTCGGACGGTGATCAAGATGAATCTGCCCAAAAAAGCCGGTTTGCCGGACTTCGCGCAATGGCTTACCGTGCTGCTCAGCTTCGCTGCACTCGCGCTCTCAAACTTCGCCTATGGCCAGACCGGCCGC
>DATNCF010000352.1:0-5449 GCA_035571675.1 Burkholderiales bacterium
GCTTCCATCGCGCCGGGTAGCGCACGCCGACCAGATACAGGCCCGCCGGCGAAAAGGTGGGCGCGGCGGCGCGGCGGTCGCGCGCGGCCAGCAATTCAGCCATCCATTCGGCCGGCCGCCTGCCCTTGCCCACGTACACCAGCGATCCCACGATGTTCCTCACCATGTGGTGCAGGAAGCCGTTGGCCGTGAGGTCGAACAAGACGTAGGGGCCGGTCGCGGCAATGCGCAACTGCTCCAGCGTGCGCACCGGACTGTCTGCCTGGCATTCGGAGGAGCGGAAGGACGAGAAGTCGTGTTCGCCCACCAGGCACGCCGCGCCGCGCCGCATGGCCTCCACATCCAGCGGCGAGTGGAACCAGCCGGCGTGGCGCGGCAGCAGCGCCGGGCGCACGGCATGGTTGTACAGCACATACCGGTAGCTGCGCGCCTCGGCCGAAAAGCGCGCGTGGAACTCCGCGTCCATCGGCGTGGCCCATTGCACGGCAATCTGGGGCGGCAAATGGGCGTTGGCGCCGCGTGTCCAGGCGCTGTCCGGCCGCGCCGCGTCGGTGTCGAAATGAGCCACTTGCCCGACGGCGTGCACGCCGGCATCGGTGCGGCCAGCCGCCGACACGCGCACGGGCGCGCCTGCCACCTCGCGCAGCGCCCGCTCCAGGTGGTCCTGCACGGTGTTGCCCGAGGCCTGCGATTGCCAGCCCTCGAACGGACTGCCTTCGTAGCAAAGGCCGATTGCGATGCGCATGTGCGTGCGTTGAATGTGGATTAAAAGCGCGGCCCCAGAAACGAAATCGGCGCCCCCTGTGCAGCGGGGCGCCGTCTCATGAGGTCCCGCCTTGTCTAGCTGACGGCTTCGATCATGGTGCGGGCCTGCTGCTGCTGGGCCGCGTCGCCCTCGTTCATCACTTCCTTCAGCAGTTCGCGGGCGCCTTCCTTGTCGCCCATCTCCTGGTAGGCCTTGGCCAGATCGAGCTTGGTGGCGACTTCCTGCCAATGCGCGTCGGGCGCCGCGGCCGGGGCATCGGTTGCGCCCAGGTCCAGGTTGATGGACGACAGGTCGAGCGCGGGCGGCTCGGCCAGCGGCTTGTCGTCGGTGGGCGATCCCAAGTCGAAGTCGAGCATCGGCGCTTCGCCTTCGGCCGCCGCGGCTGCGCCAGCCTGCGCAGCGGGTTCGTCGGACGGCAGTTCAAAGTCGATGGACAGCCCTTGGTCGGCTGCCGGCTGAGCTTCGGCGGGCTTGGCTTCGGCGGGCGGTGCGTCGAGGTTGAGGTCGAAGTCCAGGGAGGGAGCGGCCGCTTCGGCCGGCGCGGGCGCGTCCAGGGAAATATCCGGCTGGACTCCGGCCTGCGGCGTTTCAGGCGCTCCCAGGTCAAGATCGAAGTCCAGCGCAGGCGGAGCGGGCTCCTCGGCGGAAGCAGCAGGAGCGGCGGGGGCTTGGGGCGCCAAGTCGGCCACCGTGGTGATGGTGGGTTCATCGGCACCGGACAACGCTTGCTGGGCCCCCGCTTGGCCCGCATCTTGACCCACGGGACCCGGCAGGACCACGGTCGATTCCATCGAGGGGGCCGACCCCGGCAGCACCTGGGTGTCCATGACGCCGGGCGCGGAAGCGCTGCCACCGTAAAGCGGATTGGACGGGTCGAGCATCACGCCCAGTGCGGCGGCCTTCTCCCACTCGGGACCCCGGCCGCCGGTGGCCTGGTGCAGTTCGTTGGCCACGGCGGAGAACGCACCGACATCCTTGCGGTTGGCGTAGATCTCCAGCAACTTGACCCGCACCGCCTGGCGTGTGCCGTCCTTGGCCAGCGCCTCTTTCAGAATCTCCTCGGCCTGAGTGTCGCGGCCGTAGGCCATGTAAACATCGGCCTCGGCAACAGGATCGATCTCTTCGGACTCGCCCGGAGCGGGAGTGCCCGGCGCGAAATCGCTCTGGAACTGGGAGGAATTGGTGTCGATGCTGGCGCCGCCGGCCGGGCCGAACACGGAATTGGCGCCTGAAGTCAGGGCGTCGATGTCGCTGGCGGCGGCGGGTTTGGCCTTGCGCTTCTTGCGCACCGCATACCCGGCATACACGCCAAGCAGGATCACCACGAGGCCGGCGCCGCCCAGGGCCGCCGGGTTGCCCGTCAGGTCGTCGAGGAACCCCGTCTCAGGCGGGGGCGGAGGGGGCGGCGCCGCCGGCTTGGGGGGAGCCTTGGGAGCAGCCGCCGCGGGTGCCGGCGGCTTGGCCGCATCGGCGCCGGCCTTGGAAGCATCGCCGGCCTTGGCCGCGTCGGCGGCGGGAGCAGCCTTGCCGGCATCGGCCGAAGGCGTTGCGGACGGGGTGGCGGCAGCCTTGGCCGCATCCGCGGCCGGAGCGGGCGCCGGCGCCACGGGCGCCTTGCCGGCGTCCGCCTTGGCAGCGCCAGCCTTGGACGCGTCGGCCTTGGCGGCGTCTGCCTTGGCGGCGTCTGCCTTGGCAGCCTGCGCTTGCTGCTGCAACTGGGCGCCGGCCTGGCTTTTCATTTCGGCCAGCTTTTTCATGTCGGCGACGTTTTTCTCCAGGGCCGCCGCGCGTTCATTGGCTTCTTTCAGAGCGGCGGCCTTGGCCGCGCTGTTGTCCTTGCCGGCCGATTCGGCTGCCTTGCCGCCGGCTTTGCCATCCTCCACCTTGGACAGCTTGAGCTGGTCCTTGGCGGGCGCGGCGGGCGCGGGCTTTTCTTCCGCCGGCGGAGCGCCGATCTTGCCGCTGGCCTGCCGGCCGGTATCGGCACGGCTCGGGGCTTCGGCGACTGCTGCGCCCAGGCTGCGCCGGTATTGATTGAAGTCGGCGCCCTGCGAGGCCACGAGGCGGCTGGCCTCTTCCTGCGACATGGACTGGGCTTCGTCCTTGCTCGGCAGGTTGAGAATCTGGCCGGTGCGCAGACGGTTCATGTTCTGGCCGTCGAACGCGTCCTTGTTGCCCTGGTACAGCGCCGCCAGCATCTGTTGCAGGCTGACCCCGTCGACGCGGTTGCTGTTGGCGATCTTGCTGAGGGTGTCGCCCTTCTTGACCGTGTAGCTTCCGGCGGCCGGCTTGGACGCCGCGGGCGCGGCGGCAGCCGGTGCGGCGGGCGCCTGGGCCTGCGCCGGCTTTTCGGCGGGCTTGGGGGCTTCTGCCGCGGGCGCCGAGGGAGCGGGCGGCGCGGGCTGGGCCTGGACCGACGGTGGCGCCACCGGCTGCGCCGGCGTGCTGGCCACGGCCGTGCCGTTGTTGTACTCGGGCGGATCGAGCAGGAAGGTGTATTCACGCGTCAACCGTCCGCTCGCCCAATTGAGCTCGATCAGCATGTCCACGAACGGCTCGTTCATGGGCTGGGGCGACGTGATGCTGAGCACGGTACGGCCGCCGGGGCGGTTCTCGATGGCGAAGCGCACCTGCAGCAGCGCGCCGTTCAATTCGATATTCGCCTGGCGGAAAGCCTCCGACGAAGCGAGCTTGGCGGAAAGCGACTCGGTTTCATTGGCCTGCAGGGAGACGATGTCGATTTCAGCGCGCAGGGGCTGGCCCAGGCTGGAAAGCACGGTGAGCTTACCCAAGCCGGCGGCATACACCGCCTGCGACTGGGCCAGGACCACGACTATCAGTGCTATGGTTTTTATTATCGTTCTGAGGACGAATCTACCCACACTGCCACCCTAGAGTCCGAGGCAAGGAAACTAACATACCATCATGGTGTTAGCCTTGCAAGCTTATGTTTCGTATCAATAAACGCTTTAAGTGCGTATTTTTGTGGATTATTTACTTGCGCGTTGAGGTGTGAAAACGGCCTTTTGGGCCGCCGATGGACCCGCAATTCCCCCTTTTGGTCGCAGGGCCACCCCTTGAGGGCTAACCCTCGACCAGGATGCGCAACATACGGCGCAACGGCTCGGCAGCGCCCCACAGCAATTGATCGCCAACGGTGAAGGCGCTGAGATATTGCCCCCCCATGGCGAGTTTACGCAAGCGCCCTACGGGAACCGCCAGCGTGCCGGTCACTTGAGCCGGCGTCAGTTCACGCAGCGTGGCGTCGCGCTGGTTGGGCACCACCTTGGCCCAGGGATTGGCTTCGGCCAGCATGCCCTCGACGTCGGCCAGGGGCACGTCGCGGTTGAGCTTGATGGTCAGCGCCTGGCTGTGGCAGCGCATGGCGCCGATGCGCACGCACAGGCCGTCCATGGGAATGGGATTGGATTCGCGCCCCAGGATCTTGTTGCCCTCGGCCTGCGCCTTCCATTCTTCCTTGCTTTGGCCGTTGCCCAGGTCCTTGTCGATCCAGGCCAGCAGGCTGCCGGCCAGCGGCCCGCCGAAATGCTGGCTGGGGAGATCCTTGGAGCGCAGGCTGTCGGACACGGCGCGGTCGATGTCGAGAATGGCCGAGGCCGGATCGTCCAGCAGCGCCTGCGCCTTGGCATGGGCGAAACCCATCTGCTTCACCAGTTCGCGCATGTTCTCGGCGCCGGCGCCCGAGGCGGCCTGGTAGGTCATGGCAGTCATCCATTCCACGAGGCCGGCCTTGAACAGGCCGTGCAGGCCGAGCAGCATCAGGCTCACGGTGCAGTTGCCGCCGATGAAATTCCTGCCGCCCCGCTTCACCGCGTCGCGGATAGCCGCGCCGTTGATGGGGTCGAGGATGATGACCGCGTCCTTGTTCATGCGCAGGGCGCTGGCGGCGTCGATCCAGTAGCCCTTCCAGCCGGCATCGCGCAGCTTGGGGAACACCTCGTTGGTGTAGTCGCCCCCCTGGCAGGAGACGATGATGTCCATGGCGCGCAGCTCATCGACGTTTTTCGCGTCTTTGAGGGGGGCGGTCTCCTTGCCGATGAACGGACCCATGCCGCCCACCTGCGAGGTGGAAAAGAACACCGGTTCGACCAGGGCGAAATCCTGCTCGGCGTGCATGCGCTGCATGAGGACCGAGCCGACCATGCCGCGCCAGCCGACGAAACCAACTTTTTTCATAGACATAATAAGAAGTTACCGCAGCGCAGAAGAGAACTTGGTATTGTAGCCGTAAGCTTGGCTTTTAAGGGCGGAATATTTGGGAGGTTTGGCCGCAATTGAACGGTTTTACACCCGCGCTGCGGTAGCAGCGCGCCTCGTGAAAAGGGTTGAAGCTTTATCCTTAGCTCCAAGGCTTCCCTCTCCCCAACCCCTCTCCCCCAGGAGAGGGGCTTAAACCCGCGCCTTGTGGATCGACCGCGGCTACTTCAATGCGGCTAGTACAGCATCGCCCATTTGTGAGGTGCTGATGTTTTTTTCGCCCGGCTTGGCGATGTCGGCGGTGCGATGGCCTTGGGCAAGCACCTTCTTGACCGCTGCCTCGATGCGTTGCGCGGCCGCATCCTGATTGAGGCTGTAGCGCAACATCATGGCGGCGGACAGGATGGTGGCCAGGGGGTTGGCAATCCCTTTGCCTGCGATATCCGGGGCAGACCCATGGATGGG
>DATNCF010000353.1:0-3401 GCA_035571675.1 Burkholderiales bacterium
AACTCCCAGATGTTGATGCACTCGGGCCAGCGCGCGGTGCTGCCCAGCGTCCCCCACACGGCGAAGCACTTCATGGGCCGCTCCGCCCCGAAGCCCTCGGCCCATCCCTTGGTCATGTGCTCGAAATACTTTGGCCGGCCCTGCAGGATGATGTCGATGTACTCGTGGATGTAGACATTCTCGTTCATTGCCTCTCCTCGTTTCCCCGCGCCCACCATGGCCGCGTTCCTCGAGGCCAACTCTACCAGCAACCGGACGCGCGCAATCCGGCGGACCGCCCTCGCCGCGGCGCAGTTTGCCCGGGATTTGTCATAGTATTGAACGGTTCAAAAGGAGGAAGGGCATGCGTCTTTCGGGCGAAAGCATATTGGTGACCGGTTCCACCGCCGGGATCGGCAAGCACATCGCGCTCATGTGCGCGCGCGAGGGCGCGCGCGTGGCCGTTCACGGCCGCAACCGCGAGCGCGGCGAGGCCGTGGTGGCAAACATTATCAAGGCGGGCGGGCAGGGGGTGTTCCTGCCGGCGGACCTGTCGCAGGAGCGCGCCTGCGCCGACCTGATCGAGACCGCGGCGCAGAAACTCGGCGGCCTCACCGGCCTGGTCAACAACGCAGCGGCCGACGCCATCGGCGAGCGCATGTTGTTCGCCGACGAGACCAGCGAGCATTGGAACAACGTCATCACCGGCACCCTGTCCAGCGCGGCCTGGCTGACGCGCGGGGCGCTGCGCCACATGTTGAAAGCGGGCCGCGGGTCCATCGTCAATGTCTCGTCCCGTCAGGCCGAGCGCGCCAGTCCCGGTTTTGGCGCCTACGCGGCGGCCAAGGGCGGCATGAACGCCCTGACCCGGGCTGTCGCCGTCGACTACGGAAAGAAGGCCATCCGCTGCAACGCGCTGTCGGTGGGCTATGTGGTGAACGAGCGCCGCGACGCCGGCATGACGGAACAGCGGCGCGCCGAGGTCGAAGCCATGCACCTGACGCGTCCCGGCCAACCGGACGACATCGCCTACGCGGCCGTGTTCCTGCTCAGCCGCGAGGCCGAGTTCATCACCGGCACGCTGATCCCGGTCGATGGCGGCGCCTCCATTGCACGGGGCAAGGTGCTGGGCTGAAGCACCCAAGGGGCGGGCCGCAGGCGACCGCAACGACTGCCCTTGTATATGGTTGATATGAAACGGCTTTGTTCACTTGTTTATTTCATAATCTATATTATGTTAAATCAATGAGGCGTGCGCTGGCCGCGGTAGGAACCTGGGTGCGCCGCGCCTTGAAGGCCGTTACAACCGACGCCGTTCACAGTTAGAACTTGATTCCCCCGAGCTTGGCCGCCGCGAACTCTTCCAACGCGCTAAAGCTCGGCCTCACTCCGCCCGATCCGCAATAGCGCAGGTACTCGTCAATGCGCGCCACAACCTCATGGATCGTCACGCCCTGCTCAATCCAACGCTGCTTTTCCCCGGAGCGATCGCCCAGCCATTGGACGTAGGAAAGCGGAAGGCGGGGGTCGCCTATAGCGAGCTTGAACTGCTGATATTCAGCAGATTCGATTCGAATGGAGATTCCTGAGAGCATGACCCCAGGTTACCGGAAGCATTCGCCCCGCTCCGTGCGCTACCGCGCAAAAGGTACCTGGGGAAATGTGCGCCAGATGGCCTTGCTCCACACCACTCGGCCGCTATAGTCCTCAACGCACCACGGGCCGTTGAGTCTCAGTAGGCACTGGCGCATTTCCTCCCAACGTACGCTGCGGCAGCGTGCGCAGGTCCTCAAGGAATTGATGCAGCAGGTTCCCAGTCGGCCCACGTAACCCGACATTCCCTGTGCGGATTGCGCCAAAAGCATGCAGCGCAACCCCGACTAGGCGCGCGTGCTCGTCTAAAAGCCGTTGCATGTCCACTGCGGTGCTCTCCGCCGCCCTTCCGACGATCAGCCTGCGGGCCTCCGCATGAGAAGCAACCGCATCGGCAATGGCGTTATCGAGGCACCGGTTAAGAGTGCGGAATTCGTCGATCGATATGGCCACCTTCTTCTCGACGGCCAAATCAGTCACCGTTTGGCATACATCACCATATTCGTGAACCACTTGATCGATGCTGTGGCCGAGTCGAAGCATCTCGGCACCGTGCAATGCGGCCGCCTTGCCAATATCGGTATGCGCTGGCGTCGGTTCGGTGTCGCTATGTTCGCGCTCGGTTGTGAGATGCTCGCCGTGCAGGACTTCGACCAACTGTTTCAGAAAAAGCGGTACACCGTGATTGACGAGCGCGGGGGGCATAAACGGCATGGACCTCCTCGCCGTCTTCTCCTGACAACGCTTGATCAGTTCGCTACGATTGGCGGTGAGAAATTGGTAGAGCATGGCCCCACGTTAACGGAGCATTCATCCTACTTCTGTTCGATACCGCACAAACCGTAGTTCGGGCAATGCGCCAGATGGCATCGCTCAAATATCGGGCCTATCATTTGTCTCGGGGGAAACAAATGCTCCACAGGAATTTCGTCCCTAGAAGCCGCGCCTCACATCTCACATGGGCTTCCCACCGGCGCAAAGCGCGCGTATTCACAGGGTTGGCGAGAACCCGGCAGTAAAGCGTCAATTCCTCACCGTCAACGACTGCCCCCCAACAGGCGCTTTTTCTCTTCCGCGATCAGGCGATACCAGCGGCGGCACGGCGCGGAAAAACGCCGCTCGCCCGCAGAATCCAATAGAGGTCAGAAAGCGAACTGGCCCACGTGGGCGACTCCAATTACATTTGTTACATTTGTTTTATGCAAAAATACCGCAAGCCCGCAGAGCAACCCATCGCGAGCGGCGAGACCCATCGCAGACCCCGAAGCATCATGTGAATCGCCATGGACACGAGTCGGGCACGCGCGCTCGAGCGCCCTCTGTGGACGCCGGGGCCTTCGGCCCTAGCCCTGGCTGTGCATGCGCGACGGCCAGCGCCTCAGGGCCGGGGACTGGCAACCCCGGCCCTTCGGTTCGCATCGCACCTTGCTCGGGGGTGGCCTGTAGATGGGGAGGACGCGCGAGGCGCCTGATCGCTATTCCTTCTCCCCAGCCGTTTTCAGGTGCTGGGCTATCTCCCGGAAGCCGAACTTCTCGGCCCAGGACAAGGCCGTGGCGCCGTCTGTCGCCTTGACGTTGAGATCGGCGACCTCCCAGACCAGGGCTTTCACCGTATCCAGATTGCCGCTGCGCACGGCCATCATGACCGGCGTGATGCCGTTGGGGCCGCGCGCGTCGATGTCCGCGCCGGCTTCCAGAAGCTGCTTGCATACCTCGGCGTGGCCGCGCCAGGCGGCGTAATGCAGGGGTGTCCAGCCCTCGCCGTTCACTTCGCTGCCGGCCTTGATCAGGTTCTTGACCACGGCCCCATGGCCCTGGACGGCGGCCAG